>CBFGNE010000656.1:0-2978 GCA_965649995.1 uncultured Mucilaginibacter sp. | reverse complement strand
ATGAAAGAGCTCGCGTACCTTAATAAATTCTTTTATAAATACCGATGGCGGCTGGTGCCGGGCGTACTGTTTGTTATTATATCAAACATATTTGCGGTATTGCCTGCACAAGTGGTGAGGGTTGCATTTGATTTGGTTACCGAGAACATTAGCACCTACCAGCTTTTTACCGGTTTTAACCGGCAGGAGATGATTTACGATATTTTTGGCTCCAGTTTATTGCTGTTCGGGCTGCTTGTGCTTATACTTTCGTTGCTGCGGGGCTTGTTTTTGTTTTTTATGCGCCAGACAATTATACTGATGTCGCGGCATATCGAGTACGATATGAAGAACGAGATTTACAACCATTACCAGCGCTTATCCCTCGCCTTTTACCGCCGCCATAACACCGGCGACCTGATGAACCGCGTTACCGAGGATGTTAGCCGGGTGCGTATGTACCTTGGGCCGGGTATTATGTACAGTATTAATACGGTTATCCTTTTTGTGCTTGTTATTTATGCCATGGTTACCGTAAACCTAAGGCTGGCTATATTTTCGATATTGCCGTTGCCGGTTTTGGCCGTGATCATTTTTTATGTGAACACCATTATTGAACACCGCAGCGAGCAAATACAAAAACGCTTATCGGGTTTATCCAGCTTTGTACAGGAAAACTTTTCGGGGATCAGGGTGATCAAATCATACGTGCGCGAAGGTTTTGTGCGCGAAAAATTTGCCGCCGAAAGCGAAGATTACAAAACCCAAAGCATGGGCATGGCCAAAGTGCAGGCCATGTTTTTCCCGTCCATGCTGCTGCTGATAGGATTGAGCAATGTTATTACCATGTACATTGGTGGTGTTGAGGTAATGAAGGGCAATATCACCGCGGGCAACATCGCCGAGTTTATTGTGTATTTAAATATGCTCGCCTTCCCGGTAATATCCTTAGGCTGGGTAACCTCACTGATACAGCGGGCGGCAGCATCGCAAAAACGGATAAACGAGTTTCTGCACGAAGAGCCGGAGATCATCTCGCCAAAAGCCCTGCCTCATAAACTGGCCGGGAAAATAGAATTCAGAGATGTATCGTTCACTTACCCGGATACTGGTATACAGGCACTAAAAAACGTGTCCTTTGTAGCTAATCCCGGCGAAATGGTGGCCATTATAGGTCGAACTGGTTCGGGGAAATCCACCATCGGTAATTTAATTATGCGGATGTACGACAGTACCGGCGGACAGGTTTTGATAGATGATAAGCTCCTAACACAGCTCGACCTGGATAACTACCGCTCACAAATTGGCTTTGTGCCGCAGGAGGTTTTTTTGTTTTCGGATATCATATCGCACAACATAGCTTTTAGTGCCGATGTGCTGGATATGCCGCGTGTAGAGCAGGCTGCTAAAGACGCCGCAGTGTACAACAACATTATGGAGCTGGATAAAGGCTTTGAAACACTGATTGGCGAACGCGGCGTTACGCTTAGCGGCGGGCAAAAACAACGGGTAAGTATTGCACGGGCAATAGTAAAGCAGCCCCAGGTGCTGATATTTGATGATTGCCTCTCTGCCGTAGATACCCGCACCGAGGAGGAGATATTAAACAACCTTGGCCGCATTATGCAGGATAAAACCAGCATCATTATATCGCACCGTATATCAACCATTAAAAATGCCGACAAGATATTGGTAATAGATAACGGCGAAATAATTGAACAGGGCACCCACAACCAATTAATGGATTTGAAAAACGCCTATTTTGAATTGTACGAAAAGCAATTGCTGGAGGAAGAGGAGAATGTTTGATAGCCGCCTACCCTGCCCGGTTTATATTGGCGGCATACCTGCCTTTGGGGCCGATGGTAACTTCAAAGCTAACCTTATCGCCCTCTTTTAACACTTTATAATAGCTTGCCTCTAAAGCGCTGAAATGCGCAAAAAGGTCCTCCCCGCCATCATCGGGTGTAATAAAGCCAAAACCTTTAGAATAGTTAAACCATTTTAGTGTACCGGTTGCCATAATTATTGTTTGCTTTAGGGTTTAATGCACAGGTGTAAGGTAGTAATTAAGAATTAAACGCCCTTTAAGTTTTAACAGAAGGCACTCTATACAGACACCACCAACGAATGTTTTAATAAATATTCAATATTGTTACAATTAGTACTTGCGCGTTAAAAATTTAATTATATTTATCCCAACCAAAACTATTACGATTACGATTTATGGGAGATTTTGACAACAGAGAGCGTGAGGAAGTGTACTCCAAAAAGGTGAGAGCCGGGAAGAGAACTTATTTTTTTGACGTAAAGGCAACCCGGAGCAACGATTACTATGTTACTATTACAGAAAGCAAAAAGCGCTTGGAAGACGGGGTTTTTATTAAACACAAAATATTTTTATACAAAGAAGATTTTGAAAAATTTGCCGAAGGATTAAAAGAAACGGTAGATTATATAAAAGACCACCAGGAGGTTGTAGAGAAACGGTACGAATTTAGCGAGAGCCCAGAAGTGGCCAAGGCTGACGAAGATTTCTCATTTTAAAGGTTAGGCCCTAATTTAAACCTAAATATTACAAGCAAAATACCCCGCCCAAAAGGCTGGGTATTTTTGTTTAATAGTTATTCCGTTGTTTACAGTAAAACCCCTTTCATAAACAGGACAGCCACTGTAAAGTAAATGATTAGCCCAGTTACATCTACCAGTGTGGCTACAAAGGGCGCGGAAGAAGTTGCAGGGTCGGCACCAACTTTCTTTAACAGTAATGGCAGCATGGAGCCGGCTAGTGAGCCCCAAAGCACCACCCCTACCAGCGAAAAGCCGATAGTAAAGCCTACCAGGATCCAGTGCGGACCGTACATGGTGCTAAACATGCTAAAGACTGCTATACGGAAAAAACCAATAATACCTAAGGTTATTCCCAACATTAACCCAGACATGATCTCGCGGCGCATTACCCGCCACCAATCGGCAATGGTCACTTCCCCCAGTGCCAT
>CBFGNE010000655.1:0-2980 GCA_965649995.1 uncultured Mucilaginibacter sp. | reverse complement strand
TTCGGAAGGGGCGCATTTAATTGCTGCATCAACCAAATACGCCAATAAAATAGGCGACCCGGATTATGTGGAAGCCGTTAAGCTTTTTATAAAGGAAGAGCAAAAGCATGGCAACAACCTCGGCCGCTATATCGACGGCATCGGGAAAACGCGCATCAAAAAGGACTGGGGCGATACCCTGTTCAGGAAAGTACGGTATTACAATACCAACATGGAGATATGGACGCTGGCTGTAATTGTGGTAGAAAGCACGGCGCAGATTTTTTACCAGGCACTAAAAGATGCAACGGATTGCGAATTGCTTCAGTCGATTTGCACCGATATACTGATTGACGAGGCTTGCCACATCACCTTTCAAACGGAACGGCTGGCAATTATCTATGATGGCAAACCCGAATACTCTAAAAGGTGGCGCAATTTTGTTTACAAAGCTTTCTTCTTTTTAACATCATGCCTGGTATGGTTTGCGCACCGCACCTTATTTAAAGCCGGCGGCGATACTTTTAATTCCTTTACCCGAAAAATGATATTTAAATACCGAAAAACCATAAAAATGATAACCGATAAAGAGCAAAAGCAGGTCTCATGGGAATGAGTAATAAAATTAATTCAAAATACCGTTTTGGTTTTTGGTATAATAATGCTATGTTTGCATAGTAAAATTTACCGCTATGAGTGAAGAATTAATTGAATTTTCAGAACTTATCGATGAGCAATTTGAAATGGAAGACATTGCTATTGAGGTTTACTTTGATAAGTTGTTGAGTGTGTTTTTGTAGGAATATTTTTTTTAACCGCAGAGAACACAGAGGGGAAACGCAGAGTTGCACAGAGACAATCAAACGTTTTATTTCTTCGTGCCGGTAGCCCATTTGCAAATCTCTGTGTTTCCCTGCGCTCAACGCGTTGCAAATCTCTGCGACCTCTATGGTTAAATCGGCACACTCCAAATCGTGTGTTTCAGTTTTAATAAATAGGTTTACCTTTGCATCCTTATGGGCAGATCTGGCAAACCAAGGGTAAATAAAGTTTTTGAGAACGTAACCGTTATTGATATAGCCGAAGAGGGCAAAGGCGTTGGCAAAGCCGACGATTTTGTTTTGTTTATAGAGAAAGCCGTTCCGGGCGATATAGCCGATATTGAAGTTTACCGCAGCAAGAAAAACTTTGGCGAGGGTAAGATCATCCGCCTTATCCAGCCGTCGGAACACCGCACCCAAGCATTCTGCGAGCATTTTGGTACCTGCGGTGGCTGCAAATGGCAGCACATGACCTACGATGCCCAGCTGAAATTTAAACAAAAGGCTGTGCATGATGCCCTCACCCGCATCGCCAAAATAGAGGTAGAACACATGGATGCCATTGTGCCTTCCCCTGCCGATAGGTACTACCGCAACAAACTGGAATACACCTTTTCTAACAAGCGCTGGCTTTACGATGGTGAAAACCGCGAGGACGAAACACTGGATATGAATGCCCTCGGGTTCCACATCCCGGGCAGGTTTGATAAGATATTGAACATAAACCATTGCTATTTACAGGCTGAGCCATCAAACGATCTGCGCAACAGCATCAACCAATATGCCAAAGAGCAGGGCATCAGTTACTATGACGTAAGGCAACATACAGGTGCAATGCGCAACTTGATTATCCGTACCTCGTCTACCGGCGAAATTATGGTGATCGTAGTTTTTGCTCATGCAGATGAGGAACAGGTAAGCAAGCTGATGGGTTTTGTAGATGCCAATTTCCCGCAAATCACATCGTTGTTGTACATCCTGAATACTAAGATGAACGATACCATTTTCGACCAGGAAGTGCATAGCTGGAAAGGCCCGGAGTATATCCACGAGGAGATGGCAAACGGCAATGGACAAGTGATCCGATTTAGGGTTGGGCCAAAATCATTCTATCAAACCAACTCTATACAAGCACTGAAACTATACGAAATAACCCGCGATTTTGCCGAGTTTAAGGGAGATGAACTGGTTTATGACCTGTACACCGGTGCCGGCACCATTGCCAACTTTATTGCCGGCCAGGTGCGCGAAGTAGTTGGGGTGGAGTATGTACCCACCGCTATTGAGGATGCCAAAGTAAATTCACAGATCAACAATATCACCAATACCAAATTCTTTGCCGGGGATATGAAGGATGTATTGGTAGCGGATTTTGTGGCGGAACACGGCAAACCGGATGTAATTATTACCGACCCGCCGCGAGCCGGGATGCATGCCGATGTAGTTGCCCGCCTGATGGAAATTGAAGCCCCAAAGATTGTTTATGTAAGCTGCAATGCGGCTACCCAGGCGCGCGACCTGCTGGTACTTAAGGAGAAATACGATACGGTGAAAATTCAGCCGGTAGATATGTTTCCGCATACCCAGCATGTGGAGAACGTGGTTTTGCTGAAGCTGCGGGGGTAAGCTGGACGCTTTAAAGCGTGAAATTTATTATTGTACGAATTGTACAGTAACAAATTTCGTATCACTCCTTTTTATAATCCTTATGCAAAATCAAAAAACTCGCCCGTTCTTCTTTGTGCAGCGGGATATCCCAGTTGCCCTGGTAAGTGATTTTGGTGGGGAGCAATTCGCCGGCAAAGTAGTTGAGTTCGATGTTCATCTGCACATCAAAATCAAAAAACATGTTGCTGTACTTCATATCGATGTAGCGGCCTAATATCTGGAAAGTACGCTCATCAAAAATGGTGGTCATCTCCTGTATCATCACGTCATCTACACTGCTGCTGGGCTTACGGATAACTTTAAAGCGGTACACGGGGATGGTGTCTAAATACTTGCCCCTTGCAAACTCGTAGCGGTAAAATTGCCTCAAATCCGGGCCGAAGATCTCTGTTTTACTGCTGATGAAAGGGATGCCACTTACCTTGCGGCCGGGGGTGAAGATGAGTGTTTTTAGTTTTGCCTTATAACCTTCATTTTTGGTTTTGGCTTCGCCGGATGGTGGCGGGCCTGCA
>CBFGNE010000654.1:0-2980 GCA_965649995.1 uncultured Mucilaginibacter sp. | reverse complement strand
TTTTCTTTTGTCTTTTTTCTTGTATCTTTTTTCTTTTCTCTTGATTGTTTACTCTTGATTCTTTTCTCTTGACTCTTTATTCTTGTCTCTTGATTCTTGCCTCTTGATTCTTGTCTCTTAATTCTTGTCTCTTGATTCTTGTCTCTTGATTCTTAAATCTCACTAACCCTCCAGCACCATCTTCTCTAACGCGTCTATCCACTTCGGTTCAGCATTCAAGCTTTCTACCAATTGCACGTGCTCGCCACCTAAGGCTTTAAACTCGTCGCCGTATTCGGTGGTAACTTCGTAAACGGTCTCCAGGCAGTCGGATACAAAGGCCGGGCAAAATACCAGCAGGCGTTTTTTTCCCTGTTCAGCCATTTGCTTAATTACCTCACTGGTGTAGGGTTGTACCCATGGGTCGCTGCCAAGGCGGCTTTGGAAGCACACAGTATACTTTTCTTTTGGCAGATTCATTTTGGCGGCAATGAGGCGCGCAGTATCATAGCTTTGTGCCGAATAGCAAAATTTGTTGGTATCGTTCAGTGTACTGCAGCAGCCATCTACCTGCAGGCAATAGCTGTTGGTATGGTCGCATTTTTTTAGCTGGCGCTGCGGCAGTCCGTGGAAGCTAAACAAAACGTGGTCGTAAGTTTCGGGCTGATGTTTTGCGGCATTATCTGCAAATGTTTCTATCATCAACTCATTATCGTGGAAAGAATTAGCGAAAGTGATATTCGGCACGGTTTGCCAGTCCTTTACAATGCTCATTACCTTCTCGTGTACCGAGCCGGTGCTTGCCGATGCATACTGCGGAAAAAGTGCTATCACCTGTATTTCGCTTACCAAAGCATCCTTCAACTTTTGCAAAGCCGATTCGATAGAGGGGCTTTGGTAGCGCATGGCCAGCTCCACCATATAACCATCGCCAAGGCGTTGCTGCAGGGCTTTTTGCTGTAATATGCTGTAATGTTTTAGGGGCGAACCGGTTTCGTTATTCCAGATGGCCTGGTACAACTTAGCCGATTTTGGCGCGCGGAAGGGCACGATTATGGCTTTCACCAAAAATGTGCGCAAAGCTGCGTTCACATCAATCACCCGCGGGTCCATCAAAAATTCATCCAGGTATTTGCGTACATCCGCTGTAGACGGACTATCCGGTGTGCCAAGGTTAACCAGTAAAACTCCCTTTTTCGCCATAATTTAAATTGCGCAAAAATAAGATAATTTACACCGGTACTGCATTTGAGAGGTTACAAATTACAAATATATGATGAGTATCATATTTTGGCAGCCCGCCCCTAAAGAGGGGCTTTTTGTTAGAGCCTCACTCCTACCTCTCCAATCAAAGCCCTCCCTTCCGGGGAGGGTTGGGTGGGGCTGGCGCTTGCCACAGCTTCCACCATGGCACCCATGGCGCATCATGGTGCTCGTAATGGTAGCCAAAAAAATAGCAGCTAAAAAAGGCCAGGAAATGGTTACGCGGCAAACTCCGGCTTTGGTGTTTATTATCATGCTCGCCCTTGTGGGGCAGGTAAGTTCCAAAATAAAACAATTGCAGAGTACTCAACAGCGAGGGCACCACCCAAAACAGGATAAGGTTGGGCTGCGGCACCCACATTTTAAACACGTTGAAAAGGATGGCCATCACCACAATTTGCCATATAGAAAGGTAATTGCGGATGAATTGAACATACCAGGCAACGAAACCGCCGTTGTGATAATCCGGGTCATCGTGGGTATGCACGTGGCTATGGTGTTTATGGTGCTTGGTGTAAAGCTGCGGGTACCAAAACGATGCGTATAAAAAAGTGCAAACATAGCCCACCAAATTATTCAGCCCTATGTTTGGGGCAACGGTGCCGTGCATAGCATCGTGCGCGGTAATAAATAAGCCGGTATACAGGTGCATCTGTATCAAAATAAATAGGTAAAGCAGCGGGTTGGCAAAGTTTACCTGCCATTGCATCAGCAGCAGCGTACTGGTAACCCAGCTGCCAATAACAAGCAGGGCAATAAATAAACCGGTGTATGAAGGTGTTTTTTGCAAAGCGGGGCTTTTTGATTGAGGCTGATGCAAATTCTGTTCCCTATTTAACGCGTTCGCCGGCTTTATCAATATAATACCAGTTCTTGCTTTCCCAGGTTGAGTGCTCGCCATCGGCAATCACCTCACAATTATTGCTCACTTTGGCAGTATCGTTTTTAAATGGGAAAGCGCAGGCATACTGTGGTTGAATAACCACCTTGCCGGTGGTGTCGGCATAGCCAATTTTATCGCCGTCCATAATGCGGAAATACCCTTCCGAAGTATAATCCGGCCCGTTATCAAAAGGGAAAACTTTAAATAATACTTTTTCGTTTCGGTCGATGCCAACAAAGCCTATCCCGGTATCGGTAACCAATGCAAAAGTTTTAAAGGTATCGGTAAAACACATGGGGTATTTGCCGGGACGGATAACGGTGTCGCCTTTGGCATTTATGTAGCCGTAATCGCCGCTTACGGTGCCTTCAACTCTATACAGGTAGTTGCTTACAGCTTGCTTTTGCTGGCAGGCGCTTAAAAAAAGTAGCATACTAATCAGCGCCTGTTTCATGCAGTATGGTTAATAGGTTTCCAGTTGGGCCTTTACCATCTGCATCAGCCACATTGGGCTTGATGTTGCACCGGCAATGCCCACCTTATCGCCAGCGGCAAACATGTTTTTATCCAGTTCGTTTACGCTCGATATAAAGTAGGTGTTTGGGTTATGCTTGCGGCAAACCTCGTAAAGCACCTTGCCGTTACTCGATTTTTTGCCCGATACAAACACTATCTTATCAAATTTTGCCACAAAGGCGGGCAGGTCCTTATCGCGGTTGCTTACCTGTCGGCAAATGGTATCATTAGCCTTTACTTCGTAGCCACGGCTCAGCAACTCATCCTTCACATGGTAAAATTTTTCCATGCTTTTGGTAGTTTGGCTGTACAGGGTAAAGTTGGCGGGGAGATCGGCGT
>CBFGNE010000653.1:0-2982 GCA_965649995.1 uncultured Mucilaginibacter sp. | reverse complement strand
TATGGCAACGATTTTTCCCGTGCCATAGTAAGCATCGCCAACGTAGAGGCGGTTATTGCCCGCATCCAGGCCTAAGCGAAAAGGGGAATTACAAACCGAAGCTGCTATTTGAACATCACCCGTACCGTCGATATTTTGTCTTCTTACCTGGTCGGTGGCGGAAAGTGTAGCAGCACTCCCCCCTTCGGCACAATAGTACAAATACCCGGTAACCTTATCTAAGGCGACGTCATAAACCGAGTTCAATGTTGTGGCAAATGCGCGCGAGGTAACGGCGTTGCTATTGGCCAGGTCGACGGTTTTTATGCTTCTGCCGCTAAAAGATACATCAACTACGTACACTTTATTATTAGCCGCATCCACTTCAAGCCTGTAAGGGTTTTTTGTTATCGATGCAGCCACGGTTTGCGTGCCGGTACCGTCCGGGTGTACCCGGTAAAGGGCATCATTTGCGGTAGCTTGCGTAATATCGCCGCCTTCGGTAATGTAATACAGCCAATTACCAACCACATCGTAATTTATATCCTTTATATAAGCAGAATTGGCGCTGGTAATGGTACTTGTCACCGAGCTACCGGTAATAACTTTGATAACATTACCGCTTAAGTTACCCTCGGATACGAAAATGCGGTTGTTATTACCATCCAACGCAACGTTGAGCGGTTGTATCAGCCCGGCGTTGGCACCTGTAATAACGGTACTTCCGTTGGTGCCGTCGTAGTTCATTTTTTTGATCAAATCGCCCGAGGTAGCGGCAGTCGTGTTACCCGGTTCGCCCATGCTGTAAACAACCTGCGCACGAGAAGCTGTGCTAATGCCCAGCAATACTAATAACAAAAAAGCAGCCGGTATAGCATAAGTCCCTTTTTGCAGGTTGCTTTTTAATAAGAGTAAAATTCTTTTCATAATGCTTACTTAAGTAGTAGTGTTTGTTTTACGGCAGCGCCGCTATACTTTAATGTTAATGTTTGCCCGTTTCAACCGTAAAAACTGCATGCCGGGCCGCGGTGCAGGTATTATATCTATAAAGTTTTGCCTGGCACCGTTTATTAATACGGGCGGTATAAAACTTGTTATTTGCGAGTTAATGGTACCGACCGTTTGGCCGGGTATATTATGGCTAAATTGCAGGGCTTAGGTGCCTCGCAACTAATGCTAAGTGAAAAGCAGCGCCCCATTATTTGAAGAAGGCGCTGCTGCTAATATTTAATTATGGCCTGCTCGGGTATATTCCGTCCCAGCAAATAATATAGTTTATTGCCAATACCGGCGATAAAATTTGTACCGGCTGGTTACCGCCGGTGAAAGAAACACTTTTTGGATTTAACGCCGCAAGCGCAAATACAGGATCAGTACCATCGTTGTAGGTAGAAAGAGGGTTACCACTGGTACCTTCAATAGGTACCGAGATAAAATTATTAAGCGGGTCCGACTGGTTGGCCGCGGTACTTACCCCCTGCAGTGCATGCGTATGAGAGGGTAGCTGCTGCTGGGTTAGAGTTACGCTTTCCGACCCGGCCATTTGCCCTTCATAGTAATTAGACAACCCCCTGCCCTGGCCCGGATGCACCGGTGCACGGCCCCTCAGATCGGGAAGCGCAAAAGTAGTTTGGCCGTCGCCGCCATATGTTGTACCGATAAGCGAGAATAGCGCTGAATATTGACTTATTGGTAATAAGGTTCCGTCGCAAAAGAACCAGCCTTTTGGTGCGAAGTTGCCCGCAAAAAGCATGAGAGAGGCCATGTATTGATCCATAGTTTTAAATTAATTAAGTGTTAGGGTTTATAGTGTTTAGTTTTAATATTAGTTACGGCCTGGAAGGGTAAATACCTGACCAGGCAATAATAAATTGCATGGCCAAAAACGGGGGTGTTATATTCAAAGGTTGGTTGCTGCCGGCAGGCAAAGCACTCGCAGTATTTAAGTTTACTATTGGCAAAGTTTTGTCCGAAAAGTCGTTATAAAGGCTATCCGGATTACCAGTTACGCCGTCTACATGGATAGAAAGATAATTGCCCTCTGGAGAAGCCTGGTTGGCAGCAGCGGCAACGGCCTGTAAAGTGTGTGTGTGTGCAGGCATTTGCTGCGCATTTAAAGTAACCTGCAGATTACCGCCAACCTGACCCAATGAATAAGTGCCGCCTATGTGAGAGCCGCTAATGTTACTGCACTGTGTAGGGAAAGAGCCGCGCAGATCCGGCAATTTAAAGTAAGTAACACCATCACCGCCATAAGTGGTGCCCAGTATACTAAATAAAGCCTGGAACTGGCTTATAGACAAACTCTGCCCTTCGCAGGTAAACCAGCCATTAGGCGCAAAGTTGCCGGCAAACATTTTGATCTCTCCAAGTAAGGGTTCCATAGTTTAAATTAATTAGGGTTATTGTTAAAGGTTTATAATTTTTGGTGTGTAAATGTAATATATTAATTTGTAAGTAAAAGAAATATTTAATATTAATTACAGCGTTCTTTCAATTTAATCAACTTACTACCAACACATTAGTAAATCAATGTAGATACTTTGTATACGTTTTATTAAACACTATTTATTCCATTTAGGAATATTATTTTAATCGGCAATTAAATGTTTAACCATGTAAATAGCACCGTGTTGTTGTTTAAAGCATCAACCAGATATAACCGGTACATTAATGTTCCCGGTTATGCCCCGGCTGATTCCCTTAACATTAATTATTTATTATCTCCCAAATGTAGGTTCAAGTTAAAAGCTGTAACAGGGCGTAATCAGCTTTTTTAAGGGGGTGTTTTAGGGGTAAAAAAAGGCTGCTTAGTTTTTGTGAATATGCTTGCAAATAACCACTTTCGGTAACCTTAAATAAATAACGTTATGACAATCAAACAATCCCTCGTACTAATGGCATTCGCAGGCATCGCCCTGGCATCGTGCCAATCAAAAACCACCCCGCCGGCTGCCGATTCGGCCGCTACCGTAAGCGGTATCGACCCAAAGGACATCCTGA
>CBFGNE010000652.1:0-2983 GCA_965649995.1 uncultured Mucilaginibacter sp. | reverse complement strand
AAAAATTGGGGCAAGAACCTTCGGATCTTGAAGGCATCGCCGGCCAATCGCTTAATGTTGGCAATACCTATGTAAACCTTGCCGACTATAAAAAAGCACTAGCCTACCACTTGAAGGCCTTAAAACTTTTTTCACAGCTCAATAGCCAAAAGGGTATATCGTTCACTTACCAGGCCCTGGCCGAAGATTTTACCAAGCTGCAACTGTATGCCCAGGCACTCCCCTATGCCTTAAAAGCGCAAGCACTTAAAAAAGCAATAAACGATAAACGCGGGGCATCGTCGGCAAGTATCGGGCTGGCCATTATATACCGGGGACTGAAAAGATATGACGATGCCCTTGTACAGTTTAACATGGCGCTACAGGTACTGAAAGACATGAATTTGACTGCCGAGCAGGTAACCACCCTAACAGAAATTGGCAACACCTACGGCGAAATGAACAGGCCACAGGATGCCATTGCCTGGCTTACCAAAGCACAGGCTTTGGCCGCAAAAATGGGCGATACAACTGCCGCCACCATTATCGACACGAAAATAAACTACTTGCAGGCCGGCACAAAGGCAAAAAAGCAATCGGAAGAGAAGCTGCTTACCGCTGTGAATACATCGATAAAAAGAGGGGATAAACAACAGGAGGTTGACAATTATAAATACCTGGTCAAATTTTATGCTGATGAAAATGATTTTGAAAAGGCATTGCTTTACAACGAAAAATACCACGCAGCCATCAACAGCATACAAAACAACGATTTGACGCTACAGATAAAAAAGCTGGAGGAGGACTTTAACGTAGAGCGCAAAGAACAGGAGATTGCCCTGCTGAAAAAAGACCAGAAAATAAACAAAACCAACCTGGAGAAGCAAACCACCCTGCGCTACGCCTCCATCGTGGTGGGCAGCCTGCTGCTGTTGGTTATTGGCATTGCGGCTTACCGCAATGGTACCATCCAAAAGGCGAGGGGCATCATAGAAATGGACGAAATGCGCGTAGCCATTGCACGCGACCTGCACGATGATATCGGTTCCCGGCTTACCAATATACAATTCCTTACAGAGCTTTTCCGCCAGCCCATTACCGGCCCTAAGAGCGAGAAGGATTTCATCATCGATATACGCGAAGAGCTGCTGGCCTCTACCGAGGCGCTTGACGAAATCGTATGGAATATGAAAACCAAACCGGATGAACACAGTACCTTAACCGTACGGATGATGCGCTACGCCGGGGAGATATTTGACGACCATGATATAGAATACCGCCTGGATATGGATGATAGCTTTGCTGATAATCAACTATCGCATGGGCAGCAACGCGACGTTTTTTTAATATATAAAGAAATCCTGAACAATACTCGCAAGCATGCTGCTGCAAAAAATGTTGCCATAGCACTAAAAGCAGACAAAGGGCAACTGAACATCACCATTCAAGATGATGGCAAAGGTTTTGACGCCGAATCTGTAAAGAGCAAAGGACGTAACGGTTTGCTGAATATAAAAAGCCGAGTGGAAAAATGGGGCGGAAACCTGGCGATATCCTCAGACAAGGGTACTATGTTGAGCATTTCCATCCCGATTACAAAGAAAACCAAACCGTGGGGCATTAAACGTCTCCAAAAGGTCTAAGCAAATATATTATGGAACAGAAGTTAGTGATATTTGAAGATAATGAGGCCCTGCGCAACTCGCTGGTATATCTTTTAAACTCACAGAATTATAACGTAGTAGGCGATTATAACAATGTAAATGATGTCTTAACACAGATAAAACTCACCCAGCCCGACCTGGTGATTATGGACATAGATATGCCCGGCAAAGACGGCATCGCTGCCGTGGGCGAAATAAAAGAGGTACGCCCCGAAACCATCATTATTATGTACACCCAGTTTGAGGACGACGAACGATTGTTCAAAAGCATTTGTGCCGGGGCAGACGGCTACATCCTCAAAAAAACCTCGCCCGAGAAGTTTTTCGATGCCATTAAAGATGTGCTGAATGGCGGAGCGCCCATGTCGCCGTTGATCGCTAAAAAGGTGATCAATTCATTTAAAACGCAAAAGCCTGCAACCAGCAATAGCCCCCAACTTAGGTACGACCTAACCAACCGCGAGGCGGAGATATTGCAACTGCTTACCAAAGGTTACAGTGTAAAACTGATAGCGCATGAGATGAGTATCGCGTACGATACCGCCAGATCGCACCTGCGCAACACTTACCGCAAGCTGCATGTAAACTGCGGCAAGGAGGCCATTGCCAGGCTGCTGGCCGATAAAATCAGCTGATTAATATAGAAGAGGGCTCATCGGCAACCCTTAATTTTACGATTATACCCACAAAAAAAGCCGCGGTTTTCACACTGCGGCTTTCCGTATTTTTTCCATTTGTGGGTTGTTCTACAACAGTTTCCTAACAATTCTTTGCTATCGAACTACTTTTCTTTGTAAGAAAAGTAGCATAAGAAACATAATACTATTAAGATATTTAGAAGATTATAGAGGCTTAGGAAAGTGATTTTTATGGATGCATTAAATTAATAATTCATGATAAGAAAGCATTATTCGAAGGTTGTTATAAGCTTAAATTAAAAGACCTAAAAAAAAAGCAAATATGGCGGAAGAACAGGTAATGAATTTTTCATTCAGATATATGCTTAACGAGTTCTTATGCAATCATTCCGCAGTAATAATACCCAACAATATCGAACTTGTATAACAAATGCGATTGATGAATTCAGTAGGAAAGTTAGGCTGGCTGTATTGTATATATCGTATTCGTTTAATACATCGGGGAAACGGTCGCCATTCATATCCATCATATCCAATTTTGTTTTATTGGTTGAGGAATGAATGGAATAGGAACTGTGTGAGACCTGCACGGAGTACCGGTTTTTTTCCCCATGCCCGTATCCATCAGGAAGAAGACGTAAACAATACTTCAGGCAATGCCGATATGGTTAAACGACCGCACCAAGCTATTCCACGTTTATC
>CBFGNE010000651.1:0-2986 GCA_965649995.1 uncultured Mucilaginibacter sp. | reverse complement strand
GAAAGGAATAGAAGCTTATACCGAGCTATCCCTATTGCGCTCATTCAACCCGCAATCAAAAAGCGATCTGAAGGTTTTTAACACTCTCGCTTACACCAATGCCCGGTATAAAACAGGGTCCATAAATGTATCCGGCGTAAACAACAACCTGGTTGGCCACCAGATAGAGGGCACGCCGACCTGGACCAACCGCACCGGGCTCACCTATATCAACGGAGCTATAACCAGCACGATATTATTTAGCTATGTAGGCAAAAACTTTAGCGATGCCAATAACACCGCCTTTAACCCAACCGGCGCCAGCGGTGTTGTGCCCGCCTACAAACTGGTTGATCTTTCATTTAACTACAATTTCCTGAAAAATTACCACGTTAACTTCCACGTTAACAACCTAACAAACGAGAAGTACTTTACCCGCAGGATAAACATGTACCCCGGCCCCGGCATCTTACCCGGCGACGGCAAGTCGTTTAATATTGGATTGGGGGTGAAGATTTAACACAATGGCAAGCCCAGCCTACTTAGCCTCTAAAACGCTAAAAGCCCGATTCAATAATATCGAATCGGGCTTTTTTGTCTTGAATCTTATGGGTTGCGTTCTTGTTTCCAAACCCCACTCCCTTTTAGGGAGCCGGGCGGCTAACATGCTTCTTCACCACATCAGCCAATTCGGTTAAATCAAATGGCTTTTTCAAATAGCCGTCAGCCAGGCCCGCTTCGGCAATTTCTTTAATATTGCTTACAGCCGATACTATTATCACTGGGATGTGGCTGGTTTCCGGGTTGCTTTTTAGGCCTTTGCTTAGTTGTTGCCCGTTTGCATCGCTGCTCCAGTCGGTAAGCCAATTATCAAGCAATATAATATCCGGGGCAATTACATCCAATTGTTTAAGCACCCTGGCATTATCAGATGATACCACTTCATAACCTTCATCCTCCAGGGCAAGCGTAACGGCATCCCTTATATCTTTATCATCCTCAATAACTAAAACTTTCCCGGCCATAATGTGCTCCTATAAGTTGTTGTATTTTCAAATTAAGCGTAACGGATTATTGCTTATTAACACTAAGGCAGATAATTTGTTTATTACGACAAATAAAAAAGATGTGCGATAGGAGATTTAGATATGCAGATTAAAAAGTAAATGTGCAGGTATAATAAAAAATTCTTGACTGCCCGCCCAAAAATGTCAATTAGCCATCCCGTCCAGGTTAAAACAATTACGACACCGGGGTTCGTAGCTTTCTTTTTCGCCAAGCAATATCTGGCTTTCATCGGGCACCAAACGGTAAGAATTTAGTGCGGGGCTACCGCATTTTACGCACACGGCATGCAACTTGGTTACCGATTCGGCCATGGCCATCAGCTCGGGCATAGTGCCAAAGGGGCGGCCTTTAAAATCCATATCCAAGCCGGCAACAATTACCCGTACGCCGCTGTTGGCCAGCGTACTTACTACGCGCGGCAGCTCATCATCAAAAAACTGGGCCTCATCAATACCCACTACCTGGATGTGCCCGGCAAGCGGCAAAATAGCTGCGGCATTATCAACCGCATTTGATGGAATGGAGTTGAGGTTATGCGATACCAGCGCGCTTTTATCATAACGGGTATCGGCCACAGGGCTAAAAATTTCTACATTCACCTTTGCAATTCGGGCACGGTTTACCCGCCTTATCAACTCCTCGGTTTTGCCTGAAAACATCGATCCGCAGATCACCTCTATGCTCCCGCCTATCTCGTTACGCCTTTTAAAAACTTCCTCTGTGTACAAACCTCAAAACTTTTGTGAGGGGCTAATATCAGAATTTTATACTATTTTTGATAAGCATTTTCCTAACATAATAGCATGAAGCAACAGGAAGTATTTAAAAAGATAGGCGTTATTATACAAGAAATTAACGAGCAATATGAGTACTTGCAAGGTACGGTTGATAACCTTAACGACCTTGAACTTGAGCTTTTTGTAGCTAACACCCACTTTTTAAAAGACCATGCCGAGATACTGCGCAAGCTAAATGCTATTAAGAGTCAGCCCATTGCAAAAAGCAGTATAAAAGACGAGCCGAAATGGTTTGAACCGGTTGTACAGCCCGCGAAACCGGCTGCGGCACCATTTAAACCGGATGCCCCGAAAGCTATAAATAACGATAGCATTAAGTTTGAGATAGTAAAGCCCGAAGAAGAATTGCAATTTGAGCAACCCGAACCGGCAGAACAACCAGCACCGGCTATTGATTTGAGCAGCAGTGCACAGGAAGATACCGTCTCGTTCGAACCTGAAGAGGCAGAAATCGTTCGACATGAATTGGTTTTGGATGAAGCTGATAATTTTGAGGACGAAGAAGATAGCAAAAGCCAGGACGAACTTTTACTGACACCCACCGCTGAAATAGAAGAAGGGACGGAAGCAGAAAGTGCCGAAGCAGAAGTCGACAGCCCGAAGCGGGAAGAAGTACCGGCCGAGATCGAAGAGGAAGTTACACCGGAGCCGGTAATAGAAGAAGAGCCGGAACCGGCAGCAGAAGTTACAGAGCCCGAACCGCTAATTGAGGAAATGGAAGAAGAAGAAATTCCTGAACCCGAACTAACCTTATTTGAAGAACCAACGGAAAAAGGCGGGAAGGCTTTGGCTGAAAGCATGGAAGACATACAGGTAGATAACCTGCAACCAAAAGAACCGGAAACTGTACTTACGCTTAACCAGCGGCTATCGGCACAAAAAAAGGATATAAAACCTGTAGCCACTGCACCAACTGAAGTGATTGAGCCTTTAGCTGATATAAAAACTGCTATTACGCTAAACGATAAACTGCTTTTTGTAAAAGACCTTTTTAAAGGTTACAACCTGGCCTATACTGAAGCCATTGAAATTGTAAACCGCTTTAGCAGCTTTGAAGAAGCCGACCGTTTCCTGAAAAACAATTACGTGACCAAAAACAATTGGGAAGGGAAAAAGGAAACCTCTGATAAATTTTATGCGCT
>CBFGNE010000650.1:0-3002 GCA_965649995.1 uncultured Mucilaginibacter sp. | reverse complement strand
GTTTTTTATCCAGCTTAAAGTCGTTCTTTTCTATCCGGGCAATGTTCAACACCCGCTCTATATGGCTGCCCAGCCGCACATTCTCCTCGTAAATAACATTGGCCAACCGGGCTACGCGTGTTTTATCTTCGGCAATTTCTTCGTCCTTTAAGGCCTCGCTGGCTATCATAATCGTTGATACCGGGGTTTTAAATTCATGCGTCATGTTATTGATGAAATCTATCTTCATCTCCGAGATCTTCTTTTGCTGCAGTATGGAGAATATGGTGTAGCCAAAGCAAAATATCAGCACCAAAAGCAGCCCGCCGGTGGTGCCCATAGTTGCCTTCATGTTACCCAATATAAAGGAGTTCTTCTCCGGGAAGGATATTTTTATTCGCCCGGGGTCGTTAATAACCTCATTACTAAAAATGGCCTTTTGATAGGTGTTGGCTTCGCTAAACTCGGGCTTCTTGCCGGTATTGTCCATGGCGCTGGAGAAGATGAGCGAGTCGCTGTTGGCGGTGGCTACCTCGTAGCTAAAGGGCAACGATATCCCCCGGTTATGCAGCTCGAACCTTAAAAGTGAGTCGATCCAAAAAGCATTCAGGCGCTTATCCAGCGGTTCGTTAGATTTTCGGTATTCCTCGGCAAGGTTGGCAATTACGTTTGATTTTGCAGGGCTTCGCGGCATATTCTCCAGCGAATCGGCCTCCAGCATTTTCTTCACCTGCATAAACTGCTTTTCTTTTTGCAGCCGCTTTTGCTGCTCTACCCATGCCGGGTTTATACTTACGGCGGTTACCACCTGGCGGCCAAATTGAGGGTCGATATAGGTGCCACGGATGGTATCATATTTATAAATCCTGCTTTTCAGCAGATGCGGCGATTTTACAATCTCGGGGATAAAGCGGCCCTGCACATTGCCAAATTCATCGGTATACTCCTCTATCCTGATGCGCAGGTTAACGGTACCCTGCTGGGTAAGGTTGGCTATTTCATCATCCATCCTTTTATGCATAATCATGCGCTTGAGGCTGTCGCGCAGCATAGCCAGTTTGCGCTGGCGCTTGGTTTGGCGTTTTTTTAAGTCTACCGAATCGTTTATGCCCGAACTATTGCCATTGATGCTGATCTCGGTAATTTTATCGGGGCCATTTTTTAAGGAGAAGGCGTGTACCTGCGTTTTTGCGGTTAAAAAGGTAATAGCATCCTGCTTGGCCACTTTGGCCACCACACTGCCCAGGGCATCATCTACAGTACGGCTAAACAAGTCCGACTGCATTTGGTACGACTGGCGCAGGAAATAATATTGCATCCCCACCACACCCAAAAGCGCAAAGCCCATTAAGCCGATGATCAAACTGATACTCTTCTTCTTCATCTCTACAGCAAAAATATTTTAATTACGCTGATAAAGGGCGCATTTAACAATTTTTAACAATTGCGCTACAGGCATTTAACATATTGATTAATACCTGTTTTATACCTTTGATAGATCAAAAACTTAAATCCGCATAAAAATGAAGAAGCTTTTTTTACACCCCCGCATCGAGATCGCATTCTCGCTTAGCCTCGTAGCTATATTGGCGCTGCCACCGCTGGTGATGGGCCAAACGCAAAAAAGTATCGAAATAAAAATAACAAACGGCGATACCACCATCAATGGTAAAGACATTAAAAAACTATCTGCCGAGGAGCGTAAAGATGCCCTGGGCGAAATGGATAAAATGGGCAACATTACCTTTAAGCGCACCGATAAAGGAGGCAACACCGATATTGTTATCCGCAGGAACAAACGAATGGGCGATAAAGACGATGTGGTAATAGAAAGGCGTATGGATGGCGATATGGATATGCCGTTCTCTGCCAGGATGGGCGACAGCATCAACAAAAAATTCACTTTCCGCCTCAAAAAGGTGCCGGGTGCCGATAGTACCTTTGCTTTTAAATTTGATAATGGCGAAGGCGGTTTCAGGTTTAATGATGAACGCGAATTAGGCTTTAACGATGGCCCGCCGATGCCGATGGAAAGGTTCCGCTTTGACGGCCCCGGCCGCCGTGGCGAGCGCATGATGGCCTTTAACCGCAAAAACACACAAACATTTAATTACAGCAGTACCGATAACGATGGTATAAGCACAGATATCAGCTTCCGTGTAAACGATGCTACCAAAGAAACCGCAAAACGCATAGCCGGCACAGATAAAATTACATTGGGCATTAACGATTTGAATTTATCGCCCGAGTTCTCCACAGGTAAAACCTCCCTGAGTTTTAACCTGGATGCCAAAACTACTGCGGATGTTAAACTTACCGATAGCGAAGGCAAAGCGCTTTTTAGCGATAAAGCCACCGGCGGCAGCTTCAGCAAAAAAATAAGCCTGCCACGCAACGGCATTTACTTCCTTACAGTAAAACAAGGAGCAAACGCTGCAGTGAAGAGGATAGTGAAGGAGGATTAGTTTGGTGACGAGCTAGTGACTGCAGAATTTGGTTATAAAAAAAGAGGCTGATCATGATTGATGATACAGCCTCTTTCTCTTTTAGGATAAGTTCAATTTATTGAATTCTTCAAATAAATTGAACAGCTCATTTCTAAAACAATTAGTGAGCCTTAAAATTCCACTTGGAGTTATCACTATTCATATCAAACCTGCCGAGGGTTGGCGTGCTGTCTCCGGACGATACCAAAGCCAGCTGCTCTTTGGAGTTTGGAACCACCTTTGGCGTAATCCTATAGGTTCCATCCGTCAACTGATCTATCCGCCATAATTGTTCAGGCGCACCGGTGAATGTTGGCACTGTTATAAGTTCAGCGTCTGCTGTTGCCGCTAATGCACGGTCGGTACCGGCAATTACTATTTTGTAATACGGCCCGCCCAGGTATCCTCCTGCACCGGCAACCGGCGAGATCGCCCATTTTTGATGGGGCCGAAACATATAATCTGCCATTCTTACACCAATGTTTGTGGTTGGCCAGCTTTTAATTACATCTGCCAATTCCTGAGACGGTACCGGTT
>CBFGNE010000649.1:0-3004 GCA_965649995.1 uncultured Mucilaginibacter sp. | reverse complement strand
GGAGTAGGAACTGTTTGTACGGTGTTTGTAAGCGCTTGGCGAAAGGCCAGTAACTCTTTTAAACGTTCTGGAGAAGTTGGATAAACTTTTAAAACCGGTCAATTCAGCTATCGATTCATAAGGCAGCCTGCTTGCGCCTATCATATGCTGCGCACGCTCCACTCTTTTTTCGGTAATGTAGGCCAAGGGCCGGGTGCCGGTATGTGCCTCAAACGTCCTGGAAAAGTATTCGGCATTTTGATTGGCCCTTTCGGCTAATGAGGTAACCGTTAAAGGTAAATGCAGGTTAGCTTGTACAAACCGCATGGCATCCAAAATTTTCTCGGGAATAAATTGCTGGCCCTTTTGTTTAAATATTTCAGGTAAGGTAAACCGCGATAGAAATTGCAATAAAATTCCCTGTGTTTCCAGGAAAACAGCTAAACTTTGCTGATTATTTAATTGCTGATACTCATTATAATAAATGTGCTTTTCATACACCTGGGGGTTATCAGACCGATTGATCCCCCTGCCGGGATTTATGGCTATCAATCGCCTAAAATTGATCACATCAACCTCATTGGCTTTTACTTTTAATATGGATGGGTTTGCGGGGAACAAGGATTCCCCCTCCAGTGATTCTTCAAAAAACTGCACAAAGTATTGACTTAAAAAATCGGTACACATCAAATCACACAAGGTGTAGCTTGGTATGATGTACAAATACCCCGCTTCTAACTTGAATTTGTTTTCCGAATCAGACAATTCTCCTTCGCCATCGTCAATATAATATATGCGATGATACGGGCTTATCACGCCCCGATAATTCCATTTGCTATTTAGTTTTACATAGTCTACATGCAACAGCGAGAAGCTATGTCTTAAAACTCTGCGGACTAACATGGGGCAAATGCTATTGATACCATTTTATACGCAATATACAATAACAGACATTTATTAACATCTTCACTTTACAATCTATCAACTATATTACAATTTTAGGCGCAAGGAGATAGGCTTATTTTCACCTAAGATTTATATCTTCGATAAGCTAATTATAATTCTACTTTAATATCTAATTTATGAACAAGAAAAAAAACTTTAAACCCATTGCCTTAGCGATAGGGCTCTTATTCAACAGTGCGGTTCTTATGGCCCAGGCGCCCCAGTCGGCCCCGGCTTCGGCCCCGGCCCCGGCTGCCCAGACTTATCCCGAGCCGTTTGACCGTGAAGGCGCAAAAAAATTGTTTGAGAACGATCGTGTTAAAGTTCAAGACGTTTCCTGGCTGCCACGCGCCTATCCAACACACAAACATCTATATGACTATGCCGGCGTTTATTACACCAGCGGCGACCGTGTAATTGTGTCTCCGCAAGGCCAGCGTTCGCCAACCCATACCACGGCCTGGGATACTTTCTTCTTCCGCAAAGACGTTACGCACAGCGAAGAAGGGGTAGGCACGGATCTGCTGCGGGGGATATTCCTTGAGCTTAAAGAACCTGCTGCTGTAGGTGGAGCAACTGCCGAATCAACAGGGCTAGGCAAGCAGGCGCCAGGCCGCCCAAATAACCGCCTGATCACCTGGCAGGACATTGCCGAGCCGGGTACCCAGCTACAGGCAACGCCGCGCAAGTATGAAAATGATGCTGTGGTTGTCGCCTTCAAAGGCCAGAAACCAACGATCACGTTTGTTAAGCGTGGTACCGAGAGCAAAGGTAAGGAAACCGCAGGCATGGACCGGGTGTATACTTTCGAGTTGAAGTAAAAACCTCACTATCCGTAGAGTTCCGCAGGGGGCTCTACGGATTCCCATTTGCTGGCGGTGATGTACAATCATGGTTAACACAACTTAACACATTTCGGAAATTTTTTTGACCATTTTACTGATAATCAGGTATTTATAAATTTTATGCTTCAAAATGTGTTAACCATGATTTTTAATGCCACCTGCATGCCCCATTTCTTCAAAACTGACAAACCACTGTCAGCATATTTAAATGGAGAAAGCCCGTCCCGATAGCTATCGGGATGATGTACTTCCAAATGTTCTTTTTGAAGTATGATTTAATTACACCACAAGCGGGATGTTTGCGTTAGCTGTAGGGCGTTTCCCCGATTTTAATCGGGGCCGGTCCGCCTTTAGGCGGATCATACGCCTGCAGGCATTAGGCGCTATGGCTCCCCACAACTGTGGGGACTGCTATCCCTAACGCATTTATTCCACAAGCGGAGGTAAGAGAGATTAAGAAGTCTATTTAAAATTTCTTCCTTTATGAAAGATATTTCGTGCATCAGGTATAGGTGAAGTAGTTTCATCTGCACGAGCTAAGGTCATTACAGGTATATCCTCGTTACCCTTGGTAGTTAATTTACTTAAAAGGCCGGTAAGATTAAAGCATCTTTTAACAACAATATGTATAACCTCTCACTCAATTTGCAGCTTACCTTCTACCATTAGTAAACGTGACTGAACAATTTCTTTACGATATTGATCAAATAGATTTTGCCATACTACCAAATTCGCAAATCCTGTCTCGTCTTCAATAGTGATAAATACAACACCCTTTGCAGTTCCGGGTCTTTGGCGTACGGTAACTAAACCCGATACGCGAACCGAGTCGCCATTTTTTAAGGTCGACAGATCATTAGTTGAGGTGATATGCATTAATTTTAGTTTTTCGCGTACAAAGCTTACAGGATGGGCTTTTAAGGATAAGCCTGTGGCAGCATAATCCTGTACCACATGTTCGCAATCTGTCATAAATGGTAAACTAATTTGTATTTCTTTTGCACTCTCTGATGGCTGACCTGAAAATAAACCTGTTGGTTTATCACTTAATGCCGGCACTTCCCATAAGGCTTCGCGCCTGTCTAAGTTAATCGAACGAAAAGCATCTGCATCGGATAATAGTTCAATAGCGGCTTGAGGTACCCCGGCATCGCTTATTTGCTGAATGGTTTGATAGCCTTTATTGCGGTTAGCTATCAAGATTTGCATATCATCTTCCCTTAACCCCTTAACCT
>CBFGNE010000648.1:0-3010 GCA_965649995.1 uncultured Mucilaginibacter sp. | reverse complement strand
ATCCTTCAATTTGCCTTCGCCGCCTACGGCACTTATATAAGCGTTTATCACATTATTTGCAGTAGTGCCTTTTGCAACCAGCTGGCCGCTTAGCGAATTGTTATCGGGGTTTACGTCCGGAAGCACATGGTCGGGGTCTAAAATAACATAGGCTATTTTTGAGGTTGATTTATATGGGAAGGTCCAGGTGTCGCCACGCTCCCAAACCTCCGCAGGTAATTTTACCGTTCCGCTTTTGCCGTTCTCTTCCATAATAAAGGCGGTAACCGGCATGGCCATCTCTTCCAGGTTCTCTATCGTTATCAACGATCCTTTTGTGGCATCGCTATCCTTGTAGTTTATTTCCTTTACGCCCTGGTCAAGTTTCCAGGTGGTCATAAACCATTCGTGCCAAAACCAGCTCAGGTCCTCCCCTGCTGCATTATCCATGCTATGGAAAAAATCCCATGGCGTAGGGTGTTTAAATGCCCAGCGTTTTATGTACGTACGGAAAGCATAATCAAACCGCTCTTCGCCCAATATTTGCTCGCGAAGTATCATCAGCCCCTGCGCAGGTTTTTCGTACGCAGCGTTGCCCAGGTAGTCGGTTTGGATCACGTCGGGGGTATTCATTATCGCGTCGGCCTTGTCGCTAAATATATAGGGCGCGCCGCCTTGCACATCATCTTTGGTATAGTATTCCCCTTTGTTAAACTCTTTGGTATCTACCTTATTAATAAAGGTGTTAAAGCCTTCGTCCATCCAGGCATATTTGCGCTCGTTAGAGCCTACGATCATCGGGAACCAGTTGTGGCCAAACTCGTGGTTGGTAACGTCCCACAAACCGCCGCCCTGGCTTTCGTGGCTGCAAAATACAATGCCGGGGTATTCCATACCGCTTACCGGCCCGCCTACGTTGGTAGCTACGGGGTAAGTATATTCAAACCATTTGCCCGAGTATAGTTCAATAGCAGCTTTTACATATTCGGTAGAGCGGCCATAAGCGCCCTCGCCACCGCTTGCTATAGGGTATACAGATTGCGCCAAGGCTTTTTTACCGTTGGAGAGGTTGATGCGCGCGGCATTCCATACAAAGGCCTTTGAGGCAGCCCAGGCTACATCCCTTGCATTTTTACAGAAGAAGTGCCAGGTAAGCGTTGGCTTTTTTACATAAGCATTGCCGCCAACAACTTCTGCCGAATCTTTTATCATTACGGTTTTATCGCTGGCTTTGGCAAGCGCAAGGCGTTTTAAGGCGGTTGGGGTAAGCACTTCGGTTGGGTTTACCAATTCGCCCGAGCCTACCAGTACGAGGCTTGCGGGTGCAGTAATGGTATAATCAAAATTACCGTACTCCAGGTAAAACTCCGATGAACCTAAATAAGGGATAGTATTCCAGCCGCTTACATCGTCATAAACTTCCATACGCGGGTACCATTGCGCAATATCGTAAACCCAGCCCTGTGGTGTTTTTAAACGGCCGGTACGGTCGGTGCCATACTCTGCAATATCGTAAGCGTAGTCTATTTTTATTTGCAGTTTGGCGCCGTTTGCCCTTAAAGTATCCTTAAGGCGTAATTGCATACGCGTATCGTTCACAATAAAATTAGCTTTCTCGGCCTTGCCTTTATTTAACAGGCTTATGCCCTTTATTTCGTAGCCTTTTGTAAAGCCAGTGTTGGCAAAGCGGCCGCCGGCTACAACGCTTGTTGCCTGCCCGCGCGAGTCTTCGCGGTAAATGTTTTGGTCGGCTTGCAGCCATAAAAAGTTTAATGCATCCGGGCTGTTATTGGTATAGGTGATGGTTACGCTGCCGCTTATGCGGTGCTTAAGGGTATCAAGCGTTACATCAATTTTATAATCGGCGTGGTTTTGCCAGTATTTGGCCCCCGGCGCGCCCGAAGCAGAGCGGTATACATTCCCTTTCTCGGGGTAAAACAGCGGGTTAAATACTTTATGCTGGTCGTATTTTGATGCAGGTTTATCTGTGTTTTGGGCTTTTGCCGTGTAAGTATAAACGGCCAGGAGCAGCAAGAGTGCTTTTTGAAAATTCTTCATTTGCAGGTGTATGATTTAAAGGCTAATATATTGCTTTTTTAGAAACGGGTACGCTATTATCTGCATATGGGCGTTAAACCCATGCCTATTTTTTATATTTTTGCGCTAATGCCGTTTGGCCTGTTTGTGCCGGCGTGTATTTTTTCTTTTCCTAATAAATGGATATATCAGTTGTAGTACCGCTGTATGATGAAGTAGAATCGTTGCCTGAGCTTACCTCGTGGATAAGCAAAGTAATGCACGATAACCGTTATACTTACGAGATAATTTTAGTTGACGACGGCAGCAGGGATGGATCGTGGGATATGATCCTGAAGCTGAAGGAGGGTAACCCGCACATCAGGGGTATTAAATTCCGCCGTAATTATGGCAAATCTGCCGCGCTAAACATCGGTTTTGAGGCAACAAAAGGGGATGTTATTATTACCATGGATGCCGACCTGCAGGATAGCCCCGACGAAATACCCGGGCTTTACCGAAGAATTACGGAAGATAACTACGACCTGGTATCGGGCTGGAAGGCAAAGCGCTACGACCCGCTGAGCAAAACCCTGCCAACCAAGCTATTTAACGCCGCCACCCGCAAAATGAGCGGCATCCCCAACCTGCACGATTTTAACTGCGGGCTAAAGGCTTACCGCAAAGCGGTGGTAAAAAACATAGAAGTTTACGGCGAAATGCATCGCTATATACCTGTATTGGCCAAATGGGCAGGCTTTACCAAAATTGGCGAACAGGTAGTTGAGCACCGCGCACGTAAATATGGCAAAACCAAATTTGGCATGAGCCGCTTTGTAAACGGTTTTCTTGATCTGTTATCGATATTCTTCGTAGGCAAATTCGGCAAACGCCCTATGCACTTTTTTGGCGCCATGGGCACGTTGAGTTTCCTAACGGGGCTAATTATAGCCATATGGTTAAGCAGCGAAAAGCTTTATCTTATTGCACACGGGTTGCATTACCGCGACATTAC
>CBFGNE010000647.1:0-3021 GCA_965649995.1 uncultured Mucilaginibacter sp. | reverse complement strand
AAAAAAAAAGCTAATAAACGCCGTTACTTACGCGGCCGCCTTGGCCTTAAGCCGGCCGGCTGGCTCTCTGCCGGGCGCGCATATCATGGCGAAACAGGCCTGCGGGTAAAAGATGATGGCGATGGTTTCTTTTTAATATCTTCTTCCCTTACAATATTAACGGTAAGGTTGCGGTCGCCGATAGGGCTGCCATCCAGTTGAATTGCCGCGTTTTCGGCCTCCTCCATGGTAGCAACTTCTAAAAACGCGTAACCTTTACACACCCGTGTTTTTTTATCGCGGACTATTTTAATGGTAACCACATTACAATGCGGATCGAATAGCTGAACCAGTTCCAGTTCGGTTATGTCAAGTGAGAACCCACCAACAAATAATTTTATCATTTCAAAACGTGCAATAAGTAACAAAAGTAAAAGAGAATAGTACGCCATTAACAGCGTAAAATTGTTGCATCAGGGGGTTTATGCCTGCAAATTTACTATTAGTATTTACATTTACGCTATATGGCCATAACCGCTTCAAAAATTTGTTGCTTTTTTTGATAAGTGCATACGCTTAGTTGAAGGGTACCTTTAATGCTGACTCACCATAAATTGTATTTTTTTGCCAGACAAAATCCAGCACTCAAAAAACGCCCCGGATTTCATCCGCCGCGTTACCAATTAAGCACCATTATCTCAAATCAACCAGCTAACGGTCGATCTATAATATTATAACACTTAACGCCAAACACCTGATATAAAGCACCATTACCCGAATATTGAGATCAGCAGGAATGGGGCGTATTAACTTTTCTGCGTTACTTTTTTACATCAGGTACTATCCACCGGTTAACGGTATTGTATTTACCTTCTATCACTACCTTATAAAAATCCGAAGGCATATCTTTTACGGATACCAGGGCATGCTCCTTACCAATTGGGAATTCGCCCAACAGCTTATACTCGTCCGGCTGGCCGGCTTTAACATTATTGGTTGGCGTAACCCATATTTTCACTTTTTCATCTTTGCTCAATGCCTTCCAGCTTACGTCTATAGCGCCCTGCACCAGGTTTGCCTTTGGCTCGGCTATCGAAACAGGGCCGGCGAGTGGTGTCCCGTCAATCTCTCTTTTTAAATTTACCGGGATGGCGATATTCATAAACCTTGCTATTGTTGGCATAATATCTACAATGCCCGGATAGTAATACTTCTGATAGGCATTTAAGCCCTTAGCATTTGTAAACATCCAGGTGGAGCGCTGGCGAATTGATTGCCCGCCGTGGTTGTGCCCGGTTTTTTCATCGCGGCCGTGGTCGGTAGTGATAAAAATGAGCCACTCTTCATTAAAATTCTTTTCACGGTATTGTATGGCCTCCCATATTTTGCCCACCTGCTTATCCATCATTTGTATAGCGGCGTAATACTGCGGACTATCGCCATGCTGGTGGCCCATATCGTCGGTGTATTCCAAATAAACCCATGACAGGTCCGGGGCATCTTTCCTGATGCTTGCGGCGGCATCAGCAATAACCCGTTCGTCTATACGGTGCATATAGGCACTTTCGTTATCGTGCTTAAAGTTGATGGTGTCTAATTCAAAACCATCGGCATGGTAGTCTACATTCAGGTTGCGGGTAGCGGCCATGCCATCGCCAACCAATTTGGTGCGGTTATCCAGCCAGCTGGAGTAAACGCCTATTTTTTTATTGGGGTACTGGTCCTTTAACAGCCTGAAGACAGTGGGGTAATTATAATTTGGTGCGGCAATATCGTTGTCCCAAACATTATGCTTATTTACCCAGGTACCTGTTAGCAAACTATTATAGCCTACGGCAGATATGGTTGGTGTTTGGTTATATGCATCTTTATCGCCACCTACATGTGTGCGGAAATAACCACCCATCCGCGCAATTGCGTTCAGGTTAGGCGTTGCTAATTTTTCAATAGCATCCGCAGGGATACCATCTGCTATGATAAAAAGTGCTTTTTTTACCTTGATCTGAGCCGTAGCAACTGATGCGGCACAGCAGAGTGCCAGCAACAGTGTAACCATTTTAATAGCCTTTTGCATTTACAATATTTTTGCCCGAAAGTACTATACAAAACCCTTTATCGGTGTTAAGTAATAGTTATTTCTAAAAAAACTATTCACACCCATGTTATCATGGTTCGCGGCAAAGTTTTTTTCCAGGGTTGCTGTATATAGGGTTATTGGTTTGGGTGTACTTTAGCTAAAATAAATGCGGCGATATCCGCAGCAGCCTTATCGTTATCAAAACCGGCGGGCAGCCTGCCGTTAACATATTCATTATACAACCAGGGGTCGCCAAAAGCTATTACTGTCCCTTTGCCATGCTTTACCACCGCCGCTAAGGTTGTGCCGTTTGCGGCCTTTAACAATGGCTTTGCTTTACCCGTTAAGCCAATGCTGCAGGCATCTTTTATAAAGGCTTTTTTTGCCGTTTTAAACACCGGGTTATTGACTGCCGGTACCACGCCATCTTCAAAATGGGCGTCATCAAGCACATGGTTTTGCAGGTCGTTATTAAAATGGAGGCCAAACGCATCGGCAAGATGGTTAAAATGGGTTAGCTCCACATTGGCGCTATCGTTCGCCATTATTACCAATACGCCCCCTGCTTTAACCCATTGGGTTATATTATCAACATCTGCCTGTTGTATATAATTCGGCTGGGGGCTTTCCTTACGGCTATCAGGATCCACAATAATATAAACGGATACATTTTTCAGGTTTTGGGCGGTAGGCGCAGCATCTATACTGCTAAGTGCGGCACCCTGCGATTTAAAAATATCGCCCCATTTAGAAAACCCCGAATTGGCGGTTTCTTCCCACAAATAATGAAACCGTTCTGGCTGCCCCGCCTTATTGGTATGCACCTCGTGGTTAAAGTAATAATCCAGGGCAATGGTTTGCGCCGCTGCGTTCAGGGCAAAACCCGAATACACGAAGACTATAATAACAAACAGCTTGCGTTTCATTTTTTTAAATAATTATTGCCTGGGCGATGGTTATAACGG
>CBFGNE010000646.1:0-3023 GCA_965649995.1 uncultured Mucilaginibacter sp. | reverse complement strand
TAACTCATCGGCCTGGCGTATGGACCCGAGCAAAAAGTTAATTGTACCCGAAGTAAATGCCGATGTACTAACCGCGGATGATAAGATCATCGCTAACCCAAATTGCTCAACCATACAAATGGTAGTGGCCCTAAAGCCCCTGCACGATAAATATAAAATTAAACGCGTGGTGGTTTCTACCTACCAATCGGTGACCGGTACCGGTGTAAAAGCGGTTGACCAACTATTTAACGAGCGCAAAGGTATCGACGGACCAAAAGCATACCCGTACACCATAGATTTGAACGTTATTCCGCAGATAGATGTTTTCACCGAGAACGGCTACACCAAAGAAGAAATGAAAATGGTGAAGGAAACCGTGAAGATAATGGGCGATGATAGCATTAAAGTTACCGCTACCACCGTGCGCATCCCGGTAATGGGTGGCCATTCGGAGTCGGTTAACATCGAGTTCCTGAATGATTTTGATGTAGAAGAAGTAAAAGAACTGCTTGCAAAATCTCCGGGCGTTGTTGTAACTGATGATATTGCAAACCTTAAATACCCAATGCCATTGGATGCACACGATAAAGATGAAGTTTTTGTTGGCCGCATCCGCCGCGATGAAACCCAGCCAAACACTTTAAACTGCTGGATAGTATCTGATAACCTGCGCAAAGGCGCTGCAACCAATGCCGTGCAAATTGCCGAGTATTTGGTGGCTAAGCATTTGATCGGGCAGGCTGTGGAGGCATAGTTTAGCGATAAATATTTTGAAGGCCGCGCAAATATTTGTGCGGCCTTTTTTGTTAAATAAATTTCCTAAATTTGAGTATGAACGAAATATTTTTCCTGGTTGAAGAAGCTTTAGAGGGTGGCTACACAGCTAAAGCAATCGGCGAATCTATATTTACCGAGGGCGATACAATGGATGAATTAAAGGCTAACATAAGGGAAGCTGTACAATGCCATTTCGATGACGAAAACATCCCGAAAATAATCCGACTGCATTTAGTTAAAGAGGAAATTATTACTGTGTAATTCTTCAATAAATGTCGCCTAAACTACCGCGTAATTTATCGGGCCAGCAGTTAATAAAACTTTTATCAAACTATGGCTACAACGTTACCCGCCAAAAAGGAAGCCATATTAGAATAACCAGAGTTTCCGATACCGCAGAACATCACCTAACAATACCCGATCATAATCCGCTGCGATTAGGCACCTTAAACTCTATCATTAGCGAGGCTGCTGAACATTTAAATATCAGCAAGGATGAAATATTGAATAGCCTTTAACGATTTGTTGCATGAAAACCCTTAAATTATTCCTTTTAACAATTTGTTGTCTCACATCAGCGGAGGTTTGGGCACAAATCTCAAAAACCATCGAGGCCGACCTGCTCCAGTCATTCAAAAGGATAAATTACTGGGCCGAAAAAGACAGAAAAGGGCAGGAAGGCGCCGCCGATTCCCTGGGCGATGTCAACGATGCTTTCGGCAAGAAATTAAAAGCATATACGGTTAAGTACTCTTCCACTATCAGTGAGGCATTTCCTTCATTAAAAAAGGCGCAGCTGAATATGTTTACGTCTGCTGATGGCCTTTTTAAAATATACGCCTGGGAAACCTGGGAAGGCGGCACCATGCGCGATTTTGCCAATGTGCTGCAATACAAAGTTGGCGGTAAAACAAATTCCGTGCTGCTCCGCAGCAACGACGATTTGTACGTCCCTTTTTATACCAATCTGTATACGTTTAAAATAGGCGGTAAAACTTACTACCTCGGCGTTTATGGCACCATTTATTCTACTAAAGATGCGGGTACGGGCGTCAAAGTATTTGCTATCGAAAACGGCAAGTTAAACGATGATGTAAAGCTCATCAAAACCAAAAGCGGGCTGCGCAGCAAAATATACTACGATTACAATTTCTTTTCGGTAGTTGATATCGATTTTGCCAAACGGCCAACAATTACCTTCGATGCCGCAACACAAACCATCCTGATACCTTTGGTAGATGGGGAGGGTAACGTCACCAAGAAGTTCATCACCTACAAATTCACAGGAAAGTATTTCGAAAAGGTGAGTAACTTAGCCAAATGATCTCCTTCTCTCACCGCGTTTTTATGGAAGTTGCCGCCAACCTTAGTTTTTCTAAGGCGGCGCAGGTGTTGTTTATTACGCAGCCCGCCATCAGCAAGCACATCAAAGCGCTGGAAGACCAATATAAATTACCTTTATTCGAACGCAAAGGCAACACCATTTTGCTAACCGAAGCGGGCATCAAACTAAACCAATACTTAAAAGAAGCTACCGAAATTGAGCGCAAGGTGGAGTACGACCTATCCATCCTAAGCAATGTGGCCAACGCAGCCGGGCATTTACGGCTGGGGGCAAGCACTACCATTGCCTTATATATTTTGCCCTATATCCTTTCCGGCTTTCAGCGCGAGTACGCCAATGTGGGCGTGCAGTTGGTTAACCGTAATTCGGAATACATCCTGAATGCCCTGCTAAACCATGAGGTAGACCTGGGCATTATAGAAGCCGACAGCAAGCTTACCACCGTTACCTACACCCCTTTTATGAGCGACGAGGTGATACCTGTTTGTTCGGCCAAAAGCCCGCTGGCGGGGAGGTCGCTTACTTTAAAGCAGTTTGTAAAAACGCCGCTGGCCCTGCGCGAACGTGGGTCGGGTACGTTAACTGCTTTATTAAAGGCCATTGCCGCACTCAACATTAAACCTGCCGACCTTTCGGTTAAGATACGCCTCGGCGGTACCGAAGCGCTAAAGAATTTCCTGCTGGCCGACCAATGCCTCGGCTTTATGCCCCGCCCTTCCATTGTCCGCCAGTTGGCAGAAGGTGAACTGGTAGAAGTGCCTATAGAAGGATTGAAGATAACCCGCGATTTTTACTTCATCCGCCGCAAGGGGACTGAGGATAATGGGCTGACGGGCAATTTTATCAATTATGCTGCGGGGTATATTGCAAAAGGGTGATTTTTTTAACCGCAGAGAAACGCAGAGATTTTGTAAGTGGT
>CBFGNE010000645.1:0-3031 GCA_965649995.1 uncultured Mucilaginibacter sp. | reverse complement strand
TAACAACGCGTTCCTGCCCATCGGGGAAGGGGAAGGAGTGGCCGGTAAAATCGAGTTCGGCGGCAAAATCCTTAAACTGCATAAATTGCTCGGGCGTAAAACTAAGGATGAGGTTATGGTTCCAGATAAAAACACAACGGCAGTCGGAGCACCGGCTAATTACCGATGCCCCTCTTTGGCTAAGGACTTTTGCGTCGCACATAGATAGATGGATTAAAAGTTTGTGCCTGCTCTATAGGCAAAATACCTATTAAAGTTACTCGCTATAAAAGCAGGCTTAAGTTTTTCATAGCCGGTGTTAACGGCTCACAGCGGCAAAGTAAAACCTTATTTAGAATAAATCCAAATAAAAATAAGAAAATTGCAAATGGTCAAGCAGTAATTTTTTGCATTCGCTAATTCATCTTCAAAACCGTTTTGCGCTTAGGAAAAAAGCGTGTAAATCAGTAGCTTCGTATAAACACAATTGCAATTATGAAAAACCTGTTATTGGTAGCAGCCATGGCGTTAGCAATTTCCGCATGCCAAACTGCTGATAAAAAATCCGCTGAAGTGCAAACCTCTTCGGCTGCTTACACAGTTCCCGAAGACAGTGCCATAACCAAAGCGGTACATGATGCTTACGCCGCTATTAGTTTTAAAAAAGGCGAGAAGCCCAGGTTTGACGAAATAGGCAATTACTTTATCCCGCAAGCACAACTCATAAACTTCCGCACCGATACGACTGATATTACGCCATTGCCAATTTTTATTGCCTTATATAAACAGTTTGTGGCCGACGGGCATATAGATATGTTTTACGAAGAGGAGGCTTTTGGTAAAACCGAACAGTTTGGCCGTGTGGCACACCGTATCAGCACCTATAATACTTATTTAAATACCCGCGACAGTATCGCCGAGCGTGGCGTAAACAGTTTTCAGCTCATCAAAACGCCCAAGGGCTGGAAAGTGAGCAGCATTATATGGGATGTGGAGAGGAAGGACTTGCCGGTGCCGGATTATTATTTGAAGAAGTAATTGGATTTTAAACCTTCAGCATTCTCCCAATAGTATTACCGGCTCTAACGAGGTTTTTCTCGGTATCAGCTAAGGCCGTTGCGATATCAGTTGGGCTATTGCCTATAGCCAGCAGCACATCAAAATATCGGTTCAGCTTTTCGTTGTTTTCCAGCGGAATTTTACCGGCAAGCCCAATCAACGGTATGCCCCTGGCTTTTGCCCGGCTGGCCACACCGAAGGGGCCTTTGCCTTGTAGGGTTTGTTCGTCAATACTGCCTTCGCCGGTTATAACCAGTTGGGCTTTTTGCAGGGCATCATCAAAGCGGGTGATATCCAAAAGGTAATTTATGCCGTTTACCAATTTGGCGTTCAGCATCGCATAAACACCTGCCGATGCACCACCAGCTGCCCCGCCGTATTTTATTGCGGCCATATCTCTGCCTGTGGCTTTCAAGGCCACTTCGCTCAAAGATGCCAGTCCTGCATCCAACAGTTTTACCGCCGTAGCGTCCGCTCCTTTTTGCGGGCCGAATACTGCCGCTGCGCCATTATTGCCCAGTAGTTGGTTATCTACGTCGCAAAGCACAACAACTTCGCAGGTTGCTACGCGCTCGTCTAAACCGGAGAGATCGATAGCTTTTATTTGCGGCAGGCTCTCGGGCAGATTGGTAAGCGGTTCGCCATCGGCGCCTAAAAATTGTACGCCGAGTGCAGATAGCATACCGGTTGCCCCATCAACCGTGGCGGAACCACCCATTGCGATGATGATCTTTTTTACGCCGGCATCCATCGCAGCCAATATCATTTGGCCGGTGCCGTAGCTTGTGGCCCGTAGCGGGTTCAATTCTTCTGTTTTTAACAGGCGAAAGCCGGATGCGTCTGCCATTTCTATCACTGCTGTTCTCCCATCATCTATCAAACCAAAGGAAGATTCAATACGCCTCCCCAAAGGGTCGTTGACCGTTACCAGGATAATTTTGGCGTTTAGTTTTTGATTGATGAGTTGTGCAGTACCATCGCCGCCATCAGCTATGGGAAAGCACTCTGTGGTACATTCCAGGCCGCTTTGGGCTAATCCTTTAGCGATAGCTACAGCCGCGGTCTCCGCCGAAAGACTGTTTTTAAACGCGTTTGGGGCAATGAGGATGTGCATCATAAGATAAACGAAAGCAGGTAAACCATGGCGAAGGTAGTAAGCCCCATTAATATAGTGGATACCGAATAAACGCTGAGCATCGTTTTCATTTCCAGGCCAGAGAATTTGGCTATTACCCAAAAGTAAGCATCATTAGCATGCGATATCATCATAGAACCTGCGCCCATGGCCAAAACGCAAAGCAAATGCCCTGATGTTGTATCCAAACCAAGCGGTTTTAATAAGGGCAGCAAAATAGATGCCGCCGTAATAATTGCCACCGTTGACGAGCCCTGCGCGGTTTTGATAATAAAGGTGATAAGAAAAGGAAACAACAGACCCATGCTGCCCAATGGCAATGCCGCCCCAAGGTGGCCGCCAATATTTGTGGCTGCCAGTACCGCGCCAAAGGCCCCACCTGCGCCGATGATAACGAGGATGCCGCCTGCTTTTTCGGCACCACCCTGCAGCAGTTTTGCAAACTCGTGCTTTTGCCAATATTGCGCTGCGTTAAAGGCAAGCAATATGCCAATGGCGAGCGCTATGGCAGGCTCCCCGGTGTATAAAAGAGCTTTGAGCCAATTATTTGGCGAGGCATTATCCATCACAAAAAAAGCTTTAATAGCAATGAGCAGAATTGGCGCTACTACAGGTGCAAATGCCTTTAATGCAGATGGCAAATGAGCTTTTTCATTTTCCGTTTCTTCGGTAACTATAATGGGATCAACGTATTTTTTACCGGCATAATTTGCCCAGAAGTAGCCCACCAGCATAGCTGGGATAGCTACAAGTGTGCCAATTAAAATTAGCCGGCCGTAATCTACACCGCTAAGCCCTGCCGCCGCCGATGCGCCAGGATGCGGCGGTATTAAACAATGCACCGAGTATAGGCCAGTC
>CBFGNE010000644.1:0-3048 GCA_965649995.1 uncultured Mucilaginibacter sp. | reverse complement strand
ATTTCGTCTTTAGCAGCTTCGGCTTTCGATAAAGCATCTTCAATAAAACGTTCACGGTCGTTCAGGGCACCTAAAATAGGTTTCCATGCAAATTTACCCAGTATAAATAAAAGGATAAGAAAAGAGATTGTCGTCCAAAAAACTAACCCTATCTCCGGTTTAACTAATTCCATAATATAATGTTATACGTTACTTTCTTTAATAAAAAAACATGCCCGAAACCAATCGTCCCGGGATGCTTTTTGTTTTGGGTTGCTATTACAGCAACGCTACTACCACAGCAAACAACGCAACACCTTCTACAAGGGCTGCAGCGATGATCATGTTAGTTTGGATTTTAGAGGCAGCCTCAGGTTGGCGGGCGATACCTTCAACGGCTTTACCGCCGATTTGTCCGATACCGATACCAGCACCTATAACAGCTAAACCTGCACCAATTGCAGCAATACTTCCAGTCATTGTTTGATAATTTAAAACGTGTATATATAAAAGATAATTAATTCAAAATTAGTGATGATGCTCCTCTACTGCCATGCCAATAAACAGGGCAGAAAGCATCGTGAAGATAAAGGCCTGTAAAAACGCAACCAATAATTCTATCACATCCATAAACACCACAAAAACGATTGATACAGGGGATATCCATAAGGAATTAAAAATGAATATCAACGAGATCAAACTCAATACGATAATGTGCCCTGCGGTAATATTAGCAAACAAACGTATCATTAATGCAAACGGGCGCGATATAATACCGATAACCTCAACAGGAACCATGATAATATATAACCACCATGGAATGTCGGGCATAAATATGTGCTTCCAGTAATACTTATTACCATTAAAATTGATAACCAATAAAGTGATGGTAGCAAGCGTAATGGTAACCGCAATGTTACCGGTTAAGTTATACCCTCCGGGGAAGAATGGAATAAGCCCAAACAGGTTGTTTATCAGGATAAAAAAGAAAAACGTTAACAACAATGGCATAAAGCGTGCATATCTTACTCCGATATTGGGAATAGCAACGTCATCGCGCACAAACAATATAACAGGTTCTAACAGCGCCTGCAGCCCCTTTGGCGCTTTACCTTTACGCTCTTTATACGAACCCGAAACTTTTAAAAACACGATAAGCAATACTATCATGCCCATCCACATACTGGCAACGTTGCGTGTTATAGAAAAATCCCAAACCTTTTTTGTGGCTGCCTCATCTGGTGTACCTGCCTCATTAGCCACTACAACCTTATTATGAAGCATCATATAATTATAATACTTGCCTTTGTAAACGGCAGAAGCATGTCCTGTAGCCTCACTATGGCCTTCAGCATTCTCAGCGGCTTCGGCAGCCTCTTCGTGATGCTCAATTTTTGCTGATGAAAATACTTCTAAACCTTTATCAGTATATAATATCACCGGCAATGGCAGGGCCAGTTTTCCAAATATGTGCCATGAGTGCGAATCGGCAATGTGTTCCAATATCACTTCCTTGGGGCTGAACTTTTTTGGGGCACCTTCAGGGGCTTTTTCCTGCGCAAAAGCCGATACCGGCATTATCAGCACCATTATAAAAATGGCGCAAATTTGCATTTGCTTAAATATTTTTGAGTTCAAAATCGAGCCGTTAGTCATCTAAACGAAGTTTTCTACCTTAAATTTTGGTTGCGCAAGTTACGTAACAAACCATAAATTTCAAAGGCCGTATTTAAGAAATATATGTAAAAAAAATCACCCGCAAAGACGTACTTATTCACCTTGTTTTTTATCAGGAAAAACAACACAAAAAACAGGCTTCCCAGCATTTTAACAACGGTTGCGGCCAAAAACGCCTGGGCCGACAAGTTATTATTTATTTGCCTCACTATTAAAACCGACAGCATTACCGTAAAGCTAAGAGCCGATAAATAAGAAAAAATAAGCCAAAAACGCGGCGTTAATAAATAAGCATATCCAAATTGGCTTAATAAGTATGGCGGCAAGGCCAAAATTAGCGTGAACACCAAATAGGATAAAATTGCTGCGTATATCTTCAACTTTTTACAGATCTGAAAACCAAATACAAAGATATGAACACACCCGCAAGCGATAAAATAGCAGTTACCCACTTGGTTTGATGGCCAGCCGACTCATCAATTTTATAACCGGCAAAGGTAAACACGCCAATGATAATGATCATCTGGAAAGCCAGCCCGGTGTATTTAGCATAAGAACTTGCCTCCTTTGCACCCTCTTCAACATCATTTGGTTCATTTTCTGCCATGGCGCAAATTTATTAATCCTATTGCATACTATTTAGTAAATTAGCGATGCTTTTTATAATACCTGGTTTGTATAAAAATTCATCTAATTGCGTTATGTGCTGGATGAATGCCAATTGGCCAATAACACCCGGCTTTGACGAAGGCCACTTATATAAAATCTACCTATAATAATACTATTTTGAGGCGTACATCTACCTTCTTCTATCCAAAGCAAAGCATACCCGCCCTGTTTGCGCTTTTACTTATCATAGCCGGCTGCTCGCTCGAAAAAAAGAGTGCGCTGAACCGCGGGCTGCAAAACCTTACAGCACATTATAATATCCTGTTCAACGCAAAAGAGATACTAAAAGAAAAAGAAGAAGGTTATGCCGCCGGCTTTGTAGATAACTACAGCGAGCTGCTTTCGGTTTACCAGGATACTGCTGCTACAGGCGATGTTGTGGATAAAGACCTCGAGGCCGCAAAAATGAAGGCAAACACCATCATCAGTATAAAAGAGCAAAGCCATTATATCCCGGATGCGTACCTGGTGCTGGGGAAGGCCAATTTTTTGGCAGCTAACTATTTTGATGCAGTGGAGTACTTTAACTATGTAGTGCTAACCGGGCGGCCCAAGCAAACACAAATAAAACAGGAGGCACTGGTTTGGAAAGGGCGCTCGTTATTATACTTGAACAAAAATGCCGAAGCAAAGCAAATTATAGATAGCGCAATACAAAATATCAACCCTAAAAAAAGTATCACTGCGGATGTTTACGCTACCAAATTGCAATATGATATTAAT
>CBFGNE010000643.1:0-3050 GCA_965649995.1 uncultured Mucilaginibacter sp. | reverse complement strand
AGCAGTATTTTTTTGATGTAGTTGCTTACCGAAGGCAGCCCGGTTGTCGACGAGGTATCGGCAAGTACTTTACTCTGCCCGGCGAAGGCGCTGTCAGTCAGCATATCGGCAGTTTTGAGTTTCTTCAGCCCCAGCTCGTTTATCTTCTCCAGCGCGAAGATGGATGTAGGCAGTTTTACCGTGCTGGCGGGGTAAAAATAACGGTTGGCATTAAGGCGGTAGCTGTAGGTGGTAAAATGCGGCACATTGTTTTTATCGCGGTCTATCTGCGTGTACAGTATCTGCACCTCGTTTTGTGTGGGGTGGTTTAGTATCCCGCTGAAAAGTTCGGGGTGCCCGGTTAGCATCTTTTTTAAAAATGTGGTGTCGGTTTGTTGTGCCGGGGCGGTACTACTTATAAGCAAAAGGAGGCACAACAGAAAAAAATTTGCAGGGGCGATGCGTTGCGATTTGTTTTTATAGGTCATAATAGCATTATGCTAATTTGTGGTTTTTTAAATTTACTTGTCTTTTGTAAGCTCAACGCCATCGCGTATAGCAGTTTCCAGCACATCAATATTGATGTCTTTTAGTTTTTTAAACTTGATACAATACCCGGTAACACTGGCTTTGCCCAAATCCTGCCCATAGGTATTGGCCAAATATGTTTTATCCTCCAGGCCGAGGATGTAAACGGAGATGCCGTTGGTGTTTGCGCTCAGCCCGATCTGGTAAAACTCCCTCGTTGTACCGTCGGCATACTTTATGGTGTAGGCACCGTACCCGATATTAGGGTTGCTAACCACTTTATTTTCGCTGTTCTTACCATCCAGGAACCATAGCTTACAACCCGGCAATGCTTGCAATATACGGGTGTGTAATTCTTGCATGTCGGTGCATTTTGCCTCGGGTTGGGTGGCGATATACTCGTTGATTTGTTCTTGTATGCTCATGTGATTTTGCTTTTTTTCATTAATTTAAAATCATTCCGTCATGCCGAATTTATTTCGGTACCCCACATGCACGGTAGACGAATCGTGTCGGCTACCTGTATGAAGGGTTCCTGAAACAAGTTCAGGATGACGTTTCAACCTATCAACTTGCCATAGGATAAATATACAAGCTTTTATTTGCGGTTGGCAAACCTTGTTGTACTTTTACGCCGCTAAAGGTTCCCAATTTTACCATTGGGATTAAAAGGGAATACAGTGTAAATCTGTAACTGTCCCGCAGCTGTAAGCTCTGTAACCAATGCCCATTCTTTAAAGCCACTGTCCGTTTGCGCGGGCGGGAAGGCAGGGCAAAAGGGGAGCAAGTCAGAATACCTGCCTCAGCATTATATTATTCATAGCTTTCGGGGATTGAAGCTTGAGTGTGAATGCTCTTCTTAAGTATTTCCATTCTGTTCATTTCTTGTATGCTGTGGGGTTAACACTCACAACAACATGAAAAAAAATTACGTAATTGTTGCTGCAGGCCTGGGGCTTGTACAACTGGCGCTGCACAGTACTGCAGCCCGCGCCCAGGACACCACCCGGGTACTCAACCAAGTGGTAGTAACTGCTACCCGTTCACCAAAAAAACAAAGCGAAATTGGCAGGGTGGTAACTACCATCAGCGCACAGCAAATTGCCCAATCGCAGGGCAGGAGCCTGCCGCAATTGCTAAACACCATCCCGGGTATCACCTTTTCTGGTGCGCAAAACGCGCCTGGCGTCGGTACTTCGGTGTTCTTAAGAGGCGCATCAACAGGGAATACCCTGATACTTATAGATGGCTTCCCTGCAAATAATGCTTCGTCTATCGATGGTGGTTATGACCTGAACGCTTTCCCATTAGACCAAATAGACCATATCGAGATACTAAAGGGCAGCGGATCTACCCTGTACGGTTCGGATGCAGTAGCGGGCGTTATCAACATTATTACCAAACACCCGCAGGGGCAGGGGCTAAAGGGCAACCTGCAGTTTGTAGGGGGGAGCTATGGCACGTTTAAAGAGGCAGCCGGGCTAAACGGCAGGCTGAACAAAACGGGCATTGCCATTAACCTCTCCAATACCGATTCGAAAGGTTTTGCTGCCGCGACTGATTCAACGGGCGCGGGCAATTTTACAAAAAACGGCTTCCACCAGCGCTCGGCCAGCGTGAATGTAGACCAGCAGATCACCAATAAATTTACGCTTAACGGCAACCTGCAGGTTAGCCGCAACAGCGGTAACCTGCCGTTTGGAGGTTTTAAGGACGATAAGAATTTTGATTATAAACACACATTGGTGTTCGGCGGCTTAGGCGCAAAAATTCAATTGCCAAAGGGTTTACTCAATTTCAACGTAAGCCAGAACACGGTGCATAACAACTTCATTAACCTGCCACCAGATAATGGCGGGACTCACCAGGAAACCAAAAACTATGGCCGCATTACCAATGCCGAAGCGGTTTTGAATTATAACCTGGGCAAGTATTTGGATATCACCAGTGGAGCCAGCTATAAATACAGCTATACCGATCAGCATAGCCTGTATGAAGTACCGGGCTACAACCCCGGCCCGAGCGATACAACTGCGCATAACGGCATTGGCAGCGTTTACACGTCGCTGTTTTTCAAATCAGGTATCTTCCATATGGAATTGGGTGGCAGGTACAACCACCACAGTAAGGCGGGGGATAAATTTACTTATACCATCAACCCATCGGTGTTGCTTGCCGATCAGTTTAAGGTATTCGGTACTGTTGCATCCGCTTTTAAAGTGCCATCGCTTTACCAGCTGTCGTCGGAATATCGCAATAGCAAATTAAAACCCGAATACACCAACAGCTACGAGGCGGGGTTTGATTGGGAGATAGTAAAGAATGCTTTATCGTTCAATACCGCCTTTTTCAAACGTAACGCTAAGGATGTAATTTATTTCCAGGATACTGCTACACCGCCTTTCGGGATCTATCAAAACGGCAGTTTACAAAAGGATAAGGGCTTCGAAACAGAGCTGAATTACCACGATAAAAAGCTGACCGCATCTGCATGGTATGCTTATGTAACCGGTAAGCTGACCGATGCTGACGGCGTTACAATC
>CBFGNE010000642.1:0-3061 GCA_965649995.1 uncultured Mucilaginibacter sp. | reverse complement strand
AGGCGGTTTTTCGTTCATATTGCAGGAGAAAGAAGCGGGTGGCGACATCAAAAACTTCGAAAAAGTGCTGAACAACTTTGTGGGCGCAGTTAATAAACGCCCCGAAATTGCAAGGGCCTTCTCGTTCTTTGGTGCGCATACACCAGCTTACCAGTTAACTATTGATAGGGAAAAAGCCAAAAAATTGGGTGTGCAAATCTCCGACGTGAATAATGCCCTGCAAACCTATATGGGGAGCGCTTATGTAAACGACTTTACTATTTATGGGCGAAATTTTAGGGTAGTTACCCAGGCTGATACAAATTACCGTACCAACATTCAAAACATCGGGCAGTATTTTGTGCGCAACTCATCCGGCGGTATGGTTCCGCTTAGTACACTAACATCATATAAAGTTATCGAGAATGCGCCGTTAATATCACACTACAACCTTTTCCGCTCGGCGGAGATAAACGGTGCCACCAAACCCGGCTATAGCAGCGGCGACGCTATTAAGGCTTTGCAGGAGGTTGCTGCTGAAACCCTGCCACAGGGTTATGGCTACGAATTCTCGGGCTTAAGCCGCGAGGAGTTGTTATCCGGTTCTAAAACCATTTACATATTTGCCTTATCAATAGGTTTTGTGTTCCTGTTTTTAGCTGCTTTGTATGAAAGTTGGTCTGTGCCGTTTTCGGTATTGCTGGCAGTACCGCTCGGGGCATTCGGGGCAATATTGTTTTTAACTTTTAAAGACAGCTTAACCAATAATGTTTATGCCCAGATAGGGTTAATAACGCTGATAGGTTTGGCCGCCAAGAATGCCATCCTGATTGTAGAGTTTGCAAAAGAGCGCGTGGATAGGGGAATGGAGTTGGAAAAAGCAACCCTGGAAGCCGTAAGGCTGCGTTTGCGCCCCATCATTATGACCTCGATGGCATTTATATTAGGTGTATTACCATTACTGTTTGCATCCGGTGCTGGTGCCGAAGCACGTAAAACAATTGGCTTTACGGTATTTGGCGGTATGCTTGCCGCAACATCGCTGGCCATATTTATAGTGCCCGTATTATTTTACATCATCACTAAGTTTGCGTACGGCAAAGATAAACTGGCCGAATTGGAGAAGAATTATAATCCGGATTCCGAAATAGACCCAGAAGCATAAGTAACACCTAAGCCCCTTGAAAAAGGGGCTTTTTTTATTTATTACTACAAATGATTCATTTGTGGCATGAAAAACAGATGAAAAATGCCACATAAATGTATTGGGTGTATGGGTAACACTATACAGTTTGTATGCTATCAACCACAAAATTGTTACAAAATCTTTTTAACCAGTGAAGCCCAGCAGTAGTTAAGTTGGTTTCTGACTGTGTTTAAAACTACCCTCTGATTATCAGTTGTTAACGACTTGTAATAAATGGTTTTTACGATACTTATTGTAGGCGGTGATGTGCGTTTTTCCCTTGAAACTGGCACGATGGCAAAGTATTTGTAGATGGCAGGTAATCACAATTGAAAAATTGTTTTACTAAAAAACACAACGATGAAAAAAATGACAACTTTAGTAGCCGCAGCTTTTACAGCCGCAGCTATATTTTTAGGATCAACCGCAAATGCACAAACGTCTACTTCGTCTGAAGATTCAAGGGGATGGCGCTTTGGACTTGGTGTTGAGGCATTGGCCCCAACAGGCGCCCTGCACGATTTCTCGAGCTTTGGTTTAGGTGGTACTGCACGTTTACAATATGATGTAAAAAGCAGTTTATCTTTTACCTTAACGTCTGGCTACTACAACTTTTTTGCTAAAAAGCAAGCTGGTATTGAAGTGCCAGACCAAGGCATAGTTCCTGTTAAACTGGGTGTAAAAGCATTTTTTGCACCTAAATGGTACTTTGGTGCTGAAGCAGGTGCCGGTTTTGAAACCAAGTATGGTAAGAACACCAAACTTATCCTTTCTCCGGGAATCGGCTTCTCAGGCGATTCGGGTTGGGATGTTGGTGTGCGTTACGAAAACTTCTCGGGTCAGAGCAATAATTATGGCGCGGTAGGTTTACGTGTAGCTTACGCATTTTTGTAAGAAGCAACAACCTTAAATAAAAAACCCCTTAGCTTTTTGGCTAAGGGGTTTTTTGTTGCCTTATTGTGTTGTTGGTGAATAAATTAGGCTAATTTACTGAGCGCTTCTTTTATCCTTCTAACAGCTTCAATCAGCTTATCTTCAGCGGCTGCGTATGATATACGTATAGATTTCTTATCACCGAACGAATCGCCGCCTACTGTGGCAACGTGAGCTTCTTCCAGTAGGTAAATGCTCAGCGAATCAGAATCGGTAATGGTTTTGCCATTGTAGCTTTTGCCGAAGAACGATGTGACATTCGGGAAAAAGTAGAATGCGCCTTCGGGCAGGTTAACCGTAATACCCGGTATCTCTTTTAATAATTCGTACACAATGTTGCGGCGCTTTTCAAACTGCTCGCGCATGGCGTGCACGGTTTCCAGTCCGCCGGTGTAAGCGGCAACGCCAGCTTTTTGAGTAATAGAGCAGGTTCCGGAGGTGATTTGCCCCTGCAATTTATCGCAGGCGGCAGCAATCTCACTGTTGCTGGCGGTATAACCAATGCGCCAGCCCGTCATGGCGAAGGCCTTGCTCCAGCCGTTCACAATGATTACGCGGTCTTTGATGTACTCGAACTGGGCGATAGATTCGTGCCCGCCGATGAAGTTGATGTGCTCGTATATTTCATCGCTAAGTATGTAGATATCAGGGTATTTGGCGAATACTTTGGCCAGGCTTTCCAACTCGGCTTTGCCGTAAACGCTGCCGGTAGGGTTGCATGGCGACGAGAACATAAACAGCTTGGTTTTCGGCGTAATGGCCGCTTCCAGTTGCTCTGCAGTAATCTTAAAGTTGTTTTCAACCGTAGTATCTATAAAAACGCTAACGCCCTCGGCCAGTTTTACAATTTCTGAGTATGATACCCAGTACGGCGTAGGGATAATCACCTCTTCGCCGGGGTTCACCAGCGAAAGCACGGCGTTGGCAAGCGCCTGTTTGGCACCGGTGGATACAACTATTTGT
>CBFGNE010000641.1:0-3063 GCA_965649995.1 uncultured Mucilaginibacter sp. | reverse complement strand
ATCTATAACCGTTCCGTTTTTTTGCACTATTTTTCGCTCGCCGGTTACCGTTTCCCCAATCTTTCTCGAGGCATAAACAAGCGGGTACATTTTTATTATTTCTGCGTTTAAAAGGTCAGTAACATTCATGGTCAATAACTCATCGCGGGTGTAGCCTGTCAATTGGCACATACTGTTGTTTGCTTCGGTAAACTTGCCGTCTGAATTCATAATGCATATCGCATCCGACGCCTGTTCAAATAAAGAGTAATACTTCTCTTCATTTTCTTTAACAGCCTCATTCCCTTTCAAAATGCTTTGAATTAAAGCCTTAATATTTTTGATGATGTATAACGACAGCGAAAGGACAATGGCAAAAAAAACGGATATTAAAATAATGAAGCGTTTAAATGTGGTGTGGTATATTTTATTATTAGCCACAAATAATTGTTTCCCAACGCTCACTTGTAGTTTCATCAACCGGATAAGGTTTTGGGTAAACGGCGCAAGGCCTGCAGTTTCTTCTTTTTTAATAAATTCCTCAAGCGCCCTATTGTCCTGGTGGGATAATATCGAAATTAACTGCAGATACACTTCATCGGCCTGGTGCTTGGTTAATTCCGTTTGTTTAAGCAGTACTGCCTCTTCGGGGGTAAGGTAGGTGCGTTTGTAGTTGTTCCAGTTTTCGTTAACTATGGCCTTTGCTTTTTGCGCCCTATCTATCGCTTCGCTAAAAGTAAGCAACTTGTTTTTTACCTTTTGTGCTAAGGGCAAAATTTCTGCATTGTATGCAAACCGAATGTTCGACAACTGTTCGAACGGCAGTACGCGATCTGCATACAGCGTTTGTGTATTGCGGTTCATATCCTCCAGGCCACTAATCCCGTAGGCGCCCAATCCAACAATACTAACTGCTGTAATAAACAGCAGAAGGTACAATTTTGACGAAGCGCTGAACTTATTGAACATCGAAATGGCTTATAATTGGTTGAGCACGGGTGCATCTTTAAGCTAAGTTATTCTTTTTCTGAATAATGCAAGGGCAATTATACGCCCTATCAAATATTAATGTTCCTTTTATACCAAAACCAGGCAGCCGCCGTTCTCTCCAAAACAAAAACAAAAATCAGCGCCAAACCATGCCATTTGTAAATCCTAATATTTGTAGTATCTTTACATACCAGTTAATTTAACTATACCCGGGCGAAATATTCTTAAATGAGATACCTTTTTTTAGTACTCCTTTGCGCTTTTAACCTCACAGCCTCGGCGCAGTGGTGGCGCGGCGACTTTAAAAAACACCCCAGGCTGGCTTTGATTACCCGCCCCAAAAATAACGCTGTTAAGCGTATCCCTAAGTTTACGCTTGCCAAAGTAAAGCTGCCCTTTGTGCCCGTTGCGCGCAGCCCCTATAACCTGCAGGTTTGCGAAAAAGATGTAATGCGGTCGGCCCAGCACCATATGCGTTACCGCGAGTACGCCATGGCCAGCTATAATTTTAGCGAGTTGGCGCAATTGTATGTGATGGAGAACCGCCTCTCGGAAGCTAAGTGGTACTACCTGCAAAGTATCCGACTCTCAAAAATGCAGGGCGATTATGCACACACCATCAGCAGCTTGATGGCGCTTGGCTTGATTAAGGCAGATCTTGGCGATTTAGCGCAGGCGCAGCAGGACCTTGCCGAAGCACGAAATATTGCCATATCCACCGGGCGAACAGCCGATGTATTGGCCATAGATAAAAAGATAGCCTACGTAAAAAGCAACAAGGTTTGGCTCTCAAAATCGGAGCTGCGGTATGCCGAGGCCGTGGATAAGCCAGCCAAATCAAAATAAAATTCTTAAAACCGCGTTTATGTAACATTTACGTAAAATGCGGGTCGTATAATAAAACAACCCAAAACATTATTGTAATATTGTTATTCGATATATTAGCGGGACGGCTTTGTGGCTGTCTCTTTTTTTATAAAGCAAATTAAAACAGGCACAAGTATTGATGTTTCACCAAAGCCCCGATTTAACGACTGTAAAGGATATGTTTAAAAAACTCTATTTAATGCTGGTTTTAGCTGCTGCGCTGGCCTGCAATGCCGCACCATCAAAACCGGCCATCATGAAAAAAGCAGGCCCTAACGACCTGCAACCCGACGAACAGCAAAGCGTTATTTTGAAACATGTGGCCGGGCTTATCTCCGGGTACAACTATAAAAAAGTGGAGCTGAACGATTCGATCTCGGCTATTATTTATACCGAATACCTAAAGAAGATAGATGAGAACCACAACTATTTAACTGCAGGCGATGTAAAGGAATTTGAGCAATACAAAACCGTGCTGGATGATGACATCAAGAACGGCGACCTGAGCCATGTGTTCTACATCTTCAACGTGTTTCAAAAAAGGTACACCGAGTATGTGAATTTTTCGCTTGTCCAATTAAGTAAGCCGATTGATTTCACAAAAACAGAAACCTTTACTTACGACCGCGAGAAACTACCGTTTGCCGCCAATGACAATGAATTGCATGAGCAATGGGCACAGCGCGTTAAATACGATTTGCTGAACCTTAAGCTGGCGGGCAAAGAGATGGACGCTAATAAAGAGACCCTTAAGAAACGCTATAGCAATGTGCTTTCGCAATCAAATAAACTAAATAGCCAGGATGTTTTCCAGGTGTTTATGGATTCGTTCACCGGCGCTATCGATCCGCACACCAATTACTTTATCCCATCTGCCGCGGCTGCATTTAATATAGATATTTCGCGCTCGCTGGAAGGTATCGGCGCAACGCTGCAATCGCAAAACGAATATGTAACCGTTACTTCCATAGTACCTGGCGGCCCGGCTGATAAAAGCAAACAATTAGCGGTTGACGAACGCATTATTGGCGTAGCGCAAGGCAAAACAGGCGAGTTTCAGGATGTTGTAGGCTGGAGGATAGAGAATGCGATCGCTTTGATCCGCGGCACAAAAGGCACTACCGTACGCCTGCAAATATTGCCAAAAGGAACAGGCGCAACCGTTAAGCCAAGAGTATTGGAATTGGTGCGCGAAAAAATTATCCTGAAAGATATATCTGCCAAAAG
>CBFGNE010000640.1:0-3080 GCA_965649995.1 uncultured Mucilaginibacter sp. | reverse complement strand
TATGTTATTTAACTACTCGGTATCGCCATCGCTGGTGCCAGGCGGTAAAATATGGGCTAACGGCGGCAGTATCAATAACAAAGGTATTGAGTTTTCGCTAAATGCCAGGCCTATAGTTAATGACAATTTCTCGTGGGCATCATCTCTTAATGTTGCGTATAATAAAAATAAGATAACCAGTTTATCGGGCCCTTATGGTAATAGCGATGAAACCCTTTACTCTGCTCCGGAAGGTCCGGGCCAATCAGGTGCCACTTTGCAAATTTTAAAAGTTGGGCAACCACTTGGCCAATTCTACGCATTTAAATATGCTGGAAAAGACGCTGCTGGCAAATCACTTTTCTATAAGGCAGATGGCACAACTACCGATGCACCAACAATAAAAACCGACTATTATTACCTGGGAAGCCCCCAACCATCGGTGTTAGCTGGTTGGAGCAATACATTCAAGTACAAAAACTTTGATTTAGGGTTTTTCTTCAGGGGCACTTTTGGCAACAAGATATTTAATGCTACCCGAGCCGACTTGTCATACGTTGCCGGCGCTGCCAATAATAACTTATTAAATAGTGCAGCAGATGATAAAGTAACTGACGCAAAAAACTCTTACTATTCAAGCCGGTATGTGGAGAATGGATCATACGTGCGATTAGACAATACTACACTGGGTTATACCCTGCCTAATCCTTTTAAAAATGTTCGTAGTATGAGATTATATTTTACCGCTAACAATGTATTTACCATTACAGGCTATAAGGGTATTGATCCTGAAATTAACCAGGGAGGCATATCACCGGGTATTGATTACAATAATTTTTACCCAAAAACGCGCACGCTGTTACTAGGTTTCAATGTTTCATTTTAGGAATTATACAAAATATATGAAAAAGATAATTTTAGGGATTTTAGGCTTGCTGTCGGCAGCTGCAATGATCTCGTCATGTCAAAAAATTAACGTACCCGTTACGTCAGAAATTACGCCCGCCGTTTATCCGCTTACGCCTGCCCAGTTTATTTCGGCAGAAGGGCCGGCATATATCGCTATCCGCAACGATTTTTCAGGGTCATATTGGTTTACGCAAAGTTGTTCAACCGATGAGGCCGTTTTGGCGACATTTGGTTCAAACTGGCTTGATGGTAATAAATATATGGAACTGCATCGCCATACATGGACGAAAGATAATGCCTGGGTGAATTCATTGTGGACCTATTTAACCGGGATTATTGGCACGTCTAATCAAATCATATCGATTTTTAACAAATCAGCTCCTGTAGGCGATGCAAAAAATACCAGTATAGCCGAATTAAGAACAGTGCGCGCTCTGGCCTATTTTATGATGATGGATTCGTATGGTAACGTACCGCTCGATACCTTATACGGCGCTACCACTTTGAAGGCCAACTCACCAAGGGTAGAGGTTTTTAATTATGTGGAAAGCGAATTAAAAGCATCTATTCCTTACCTTAAATCGCAGAGTACGGCAACTTATGGGTTGGTTACCAAAGATCTTGCGTACTCTATTTTAGCTAAAATGTATTTAAACGCAGAGGTTTACACCGGCACATCCCGTTACAACGATTGTATAGCAGCCTGCGACCAGATCATCAGTTCGGGTTACTATGCTTTGGAACCCATGAGCTCCTATTTGCAACAATTTTATCCAATTAACGGACCGTCAAAAAAGGAATTCGTTTTTGCTATCCCGTATGACGCAACAACCACAAGCGGCAACATGTACTATGCCCGTTATGACCTTAACCGCAACCTGGGTATACGCTATTTATATTCCGGTTCTACCCCCGGCGGATATACAGACCCGGTTATGAATTTAAGTACCGGCAATGGGCTGTTAAACAGCCAGCCAAGCGGACCACGTATGACAACTGCCGAATTCTATGCTCATTTTGACGACCCTAATGATGTGCGCAACAAACAGTGGTTAACCGGTGCACAATACTGGCAGGATGGCACAGCTATTATGGTAAAAACCACCAAACTTGGATACAACCAGTTTTATACCGGAGCAGACGGTTCTGCCACCTATACATATCCTTTGGTCCTCGCTCCACTTTCGGCCAGTTCGGTTCGGGCTGGTACTAATTCATCATTTGATCTGGGTAACGATGAAATTGGATGGAATACAGGAATACGCAATATTAAATTTTTACCCGATTATACCAACACCATCAGCAGGAACCAAAATAACGATGTTCCGTTGTTTCGCTATTCAGACATCGTCCTGATGAAGGCTGAAGCTATTTTGCGTGGTGGCTCACCAACGCTGGGCGCTTCGGCTTTATTATTGATAAACCAGGTTAAAGCGGTTCGTACCACTTCTGCAGCTTTGTCCAGCGTTTCACTTACTGACATTTACAATGAGCGTTGTAAGGAGTTTGCGTGGGAAACCTGGCATAGAAATGATATGATCCGGTTTGGGCAGTACGAAAACGCTTATGGCTTGGGTAAAACAAATACAGATACATATCGCCGGATATTCCCTATACCAACCAGTGCAATGATGACTAATACAAAACTGGTTCAAAACCCGGGGTATCAATAAAACCGGGGTTTAATTCACAGACAGAATGTGGGTTTCGGCCCATATTCTGTCTGTTTTTTTATGGCATTTACTAACTTAGTATCTGGCTATACTGATCGGCCTATCTACTGCTTATGAAGAAAAACAACTTGCGCTATTGCTTAAAATTCATCGTCTTTTTTTTACTTGCCGTTGCTGTAAGTAATAATACTGCATCTGCACAGGTTAATATTCCCGCATCTTATGCTCTTATAAAAAGGGTAATTCCGCAACGCGCTTCCGCGTTTGTGGTTGAGCAATTGCCTGTTACGGGTAAAGACGCTTTTGAAATAGAAAGCCATAATGGTAAGATCATACTGAGAGGAACCAATGGTGTTTCAGTTGCATCGGCCTTATATGAATATCTTACCAACTATGCGCATTGCCAGCTAACCTGGAATGGGGTTAACTTGAAGTTGCCTGTAAAACTACCGGTTATTAAAACCCGTGTACATAAAAATACACCCTACCAATATCGCTATTACCTTAATTATTGCACCT
>CBFGNE010000639.1:0-3081 GCA_965649995.1 uncultured Mucilaginibacter sp. | reverse complement strand
ATAATCACATCATGGTTTTGCTGCGCAGAGGCAATCCCGCCTTCTTCGCCCCTCCAGCTCATTACCGTAGCGTTTGGCGCAAGACCTCCCTCCAAAATCTCGTCCCAGCCAATAATGCTGCGGCCTCTGCTGTTCACAAATTTTTCCATCCGCTGTATAAAGTAGCTTTGCAGCCCGTGTTCATCCTTCAGCTTTAATTTTTTGATAAGGTCCTGGCAAAATTTGGAGTTCTTCCAAACCGTTTTCGGTGCTTCATCCCCCCCAATGTGTATATATTTGCTTGGAAACAGGTCGATAACCTCCGTAAGCACATCCTCCAAAAAATGGAAGGTTTTCTCCGATGGGCAATAGATGTTATTAAATACGCCCCAGGTTTCGGCTACCTTATAATTTATCGTTGGATCGCAACTCAGTTCAGGGAAAGCTGCTAAAGCAGCCTGCGCGTGGCCCGGCATTTCAATTTCCGGCACAATGGTAATGTACCTATCGGCAGCATATTTTATCACATCGCGTATCTCATCTTGCGTATAAAAACCTCTTACGGGGGTATTGTCAAACTGTTGTGGGGTACGGTCGCGGTAGTTGCCTATTACGGTTTGGGCGCGCACGCTGGCCACCTGGGTAAGGCGCGGGTATTTTTTTATTTCTATACGCCAGCCCTGATCATCCGTTAAGTGCCAATGAAAGGTATTTAGTTTATAGCCGGCCATCAGGTCGATATACCTTTTCACCATCTCTACCGAAAAAAAGTGGCGGCAAACATCCAGCATTAAGCCGCGGTAGCCAAAACGGGGATAATCTTCTATAGTAGCGCAAGGCAGTTTTACAGTTGCAGCGCGTTCTAAGGGCATCAGCTGCATTAGGGTTTGTATGCCGTAAAACAGCCCTGCCCCTTTAGCGGCAATGGTAATTTGTTGCGGTGTTATGGTGAGGCGGTAACCTTCTGCAGGCAAGCCTTCGGCGCCGGTTGAGGTTAAGTAAATTACATTAGAACCTGCATTTGTATTGCGCAAGCCAACCTGCTTGTTGTAAGCCATATTGTTAGACAGGAACGACGAGAAAAACAGCACCGCCTTATTATTGGGCGTATCGGCCTGTATTTTGGTTTCCTGGCTAAGGATAAACTCGCCAACAGATTTTTTAACAGTAACCGGGGCGGGAATAATACCCATATTCGGATCAGCATCCTGGGCTTTTACAATAGTAGTGGCAGAAATCAACAGCGCAAAAAGCAACGAGGGAACCTTTTTTAACATAGTAGCAAATTAACCGGTTTATTACGAGGTGGTGAATTTAAGATTTTTTTGGGATTACACCGATTGATATTTTGATTTCACCGATGCGTGTGGGCGGGAACGCAGTGGTTTAATTTAACTGTAATCGCACCGTCTGTTAAAGGTAATATGCTAACGAGGCGCTTTCGCCATAAAACAAAAGAGGGTGCATTATCAAGCCGTGCACCAATGAACTATTGAACCAGTGAACCAATTAATTTAACGTCGGGTTCTCCGGAAAGTTGGCGATATGTGCATACCGTTGCCCAAGGCTGATGACGGTTTCCTTCCAAAGATTGTGCTCGTTATTGGCGAAAACGGCATCCGCCTCAAATTTATCGCTAACTATCCAGGCGTCTTCACGCAGTTCGTTATCCAGTTGGTCAGGCGTCCATCCGCTGTAGCCGGTAAAAAACTTTATCTCGTCTTCGGTAAGCTGGTAATTAGTTATCAGTTCTCGTATTTTATCAAAGTCGCCACCCCAAAAAACGCCTCCGGCAATCTCAATGCCGCCTTCAATTTTTTCGGGAACCCGGTGTATATAATGTAAAGTGTTCGCCGCCACCGGCCCTCCCATATAAACCGGTATCTCCGAGTACGAAACATCAGGCAATATATCACCCAGCAGGTAATCGGTTTGGTGATTAAGGATGAAGCCCATAGCGCCTGCGGCCGAGTATTCTGTAAGTATAATAACCGACCGTTTAAAGTTTGGGTCGGGCATAAAGGGTTCTGATATGAGTAAGCGGCCTGCGGCTGCCGGGATTTGACTAAGCATGCGTGTAAAAATTTATTATGTTATAACGTTAATTGTAAAATTATGTTCAATATCATTTAAAATGAACACTTACACAATATGTACGGTATAATTAATTTGTAAGTTTGCGATAATGGATCAACAAGATATAGAAAACTTAAGGCAGGATTACGCGGCCGCTTCGTTAAACGAAACCGACGTAGATGCCAACCCGATGCGCCAGTTTGATAAGTGGTTTAACGAGGCCATCAATTATAAAGTGCACGAACCCAATGCCATGACATTGGCTACCGCCACTACCGATGGCCGCCCTTCGGCACGTATTGTATTATTAAAAGGCTTTAGCGATGATGGCTTTAAATTCTACACCAACTACCTCAGCCGCAAGGGTAAAGAGATCAGCAAAAACCCATTGGGCGCACTGACATTTTTTTGGGGCGATATGGAACGCCAGATACGTGTAGAGGGCACAATAGAAAAACTCGACCGCGATTATTCTGACAAATATTTCCATTCGCGCCCAAAGGCAAGCCAGCTTGGCGCGGTAGTTTCTCCGCAGAGCCAGGAAATTAGTGGCCGCGAAATACTGGAACAAAAAATGGCCGAACTGGAGGCCGAATACGCCGATAAAGATGTACCTAAACCATCTTTTTGGGGTGGATATGTGCTTCGCCCGCGCCTGATAGAATTTTGGCAGGGCCGCAGAAGCCGCCTGCATGATAGGATAGTTTACAAAAAAACCGATAACAAAACCTGGAAGATAGTTCGCCTGGCACCATGAGTTTCGACGAGATCAAATTATTGCTTACGGATAAGTTTGGCGATGGCATCGTAACCGGTGAAGAACGCACCGGGATGCAACCTGCGCTGCTTATCGATGCCGACAGGATAGACGATGTTTGCCTGGAGCTTCGCAACAACTCGCGTACATACTTTGATTTCCTGAGCTGCCTTAGCGGTGTAGATTACGGCGTAGAGGCCGCCCGCTTTGGCGTGGTTTACCATTTATCATCCATACCTTATAATTTGCAACTGGTATTAAAGGTAAGC
>CBFGNE010000638.1:0-3085 GCA_965649995.1 uncultured Mucilaginibacter sp. | reverse complement strand
TCAGCTCTAATTTGTTGTGGCCCAGTACCAAATTTTGGTTATTTAGTTCCAGCTTTTGAATGGTGGATTGTTTGCTGAGCAACTCAATTTGCCGTTGCTTTTTTTCGGTTTGGTACTTTACCTGCATTTCCTGCATTTGTTTTATCGATTTTGCATCGTAAATACTATCCTTTAAATTTAATAGTTCATCCTGCAAATCAAGTGCTTTATCGCCCTGCCCGGTTCTGTAATACAACTCCGACTGGAGATGCAAAGCACGGGTGAGGTTATCTATTTCTTTTGTATCACGCGAGTATTTTACCGACAGGCTGGCATAATCAAGCGCTTTAGGGTATTCCTTTTTATCCCGGTAAACCCGCGCCATGCAAAGGTATATGTTGCTCAGCCTTTGGTCATCTTCCAGTTCTTTAGCTATTTTTTCTGCAACCAGCAGGTCGTTAAGGTTATCGGGCTTCTTAAGTATGATGTTAAGGTCGGAGAGGTTAACGATACTCGACAGCTGCCCTTTTTTATTATTAAACTCTTTAAAATTCGCCAACGCTTTTTCATAATTCTCGGCGGCGAGTGCGGGTTTATCCAGGTCGGTATACGCCACTCCCATCGAATTGTAGAAGTTGCCCAGGGCCGCCCTATCACCTTTTTTGGTAATCATGGAGGCAGCTTTCTTCAGGTAGTCGATAGCTTTGGCCGGCTGGTGCAGCGTTATAAAAATATTGGCTATATCTGCCATGTTCCGGGCCATTGCCAGGGTGTCGTTTTGTTTCTCGTGTATGCTTAGCCCTTCCAGCCCGTATTCCAGTGCCTTATCGTACCTGGCCATCCTGAAGTAACAGATGCCAATATTGGCAGATACTTTTGCAATGGATGTAAGGTCGTTGGTTTTTTTGGCAAGGGTGTGCGCTTTTTCGTAATAGATCATGGCACTGTCTAACTTGCCTTTCATCATACGCGCTATGCCGCCCAGGTTAAGCCCGGTTACCTCGCGGATGGGGTCGTTAAGGGCGTGGCTTTGTTTAATTATGCTGGCCGATAACTGTATGGCCTTGTTATAATCGTTAAACATTGTTTTACGGGCAAGCGCTATCAGGCTATCAACCTGTACAACAGATTGTGCGCAGCACATGGCAGGTGCCAACAGCAGCAAAAGCAGCAGTCTTTTCAATTTATTGTTTGGGTGTTAGGTTGTGGTTTGGTAATTAATATGTTAAATATAATTCTATAAAAGCAATATTTTATTTTTTTAATAGAAATATGGGGAATGCGCTGCTAAATACTACATCTGTAGTATTGATGTGGAGGGGCAAAAATGGGTGATTTGTATTGTTAAACAACAAACACATCCACATGAAAAAACTACTCACATTAATGGCTGCAGCACTGGTTATACTTATTGCTGCCTGCAAAAAAGACAGCACCGAAACGCCGGGCGACAACAGCTTTACGCTGGGCAGCGCAACCTATAAAATTGGCTGGACCAATAATGGGCTAACCAGTGGCGGAAACACACTCATCATTTTTTCGGATAAGCAACCTATGGGTGCCGACCCTGTGTTGAACACCGTAAACATCTCTTTTAAAACCGCCCCTACTGCCAGTGGAACTTACCAGCTTGTTGGCGTAGGCGCGGCCACAACAAGTAAGCAATTTGAATTATCAGTAGGGCACCTTACTGATGCCTATGCTTATATAGGTACATCGGTTGACGTGCAAATAACGGTAAGCGGTGGCAAAACAACTGTGACCATACCATCGGTAACGTTAAAATCAACCAGCGGAAAGCCCGACGAAACATTTACAGCCAACGTGCACGAGCTTTAATTATCATCATATAAAAAAGGCCTGCGGCAACCACATTGCCGCAGGCCTTTTTAGTACAATACATCTTTATCGCTTGTTTGCTGGCCGCTCTCTTTTTTATCAACCATTTCTATCGATACTTCGGTATTAATAAAATCCTCCTGCCTTTTTGAGGGGATGGGCACCGCGCCGAGAATGCCAATACCTGTTAATGCTAATGCAAGGAACAGTGCAAGGCCGATAAGCCTTATTATTCTTTTAAAACTTTTCATGCCGAAAATAATGCCATGGCGAAGCCATGCGTGTAAAACCTAAACTATGGGTAATGGAGAACGAGGGTGGCGGGCACCCATGCTAAGTTTTAGCTGTTATCAGCAGCGAGGGAAAGGTGCCTAACGGGATAGGCCAGCGTTTGTTTAAGAGCAGAAAATTGCGCGCTTAAAAGGACAAACCGTGTAGTAAAAAGCTGCTGCGGACTATTGTTTTGCTTCGCGAAGTACGCCTTTGCAGACGCAATTTGTTGAAAGGAGCGCAGCGCACCCTTGTAATGCATAGCGGCTTTAATGCTGGCCCGCCCCGCTGCTGCCTGCCCGGATTTGGCCGGTGCGCTGACAGAAGCCGATTGGCTTACATAGCCCGATATACAAAAAAAGCTTGCCAGCAAAGCGGCAACAAGCAAGCCCGCTTTAAGCTTTGCTTTTAAATGATACCTTATATTGCTTTTGAAAAACACTTCGTAAATATAGCATATAGTTTTAGTAAATATCAAATACGGCGCATTTGCCCCGTAAGATTGGCATAATAACCCCTTATTTATCAATTAATTGGCAGCACTTTTGTTTAGTATAAGTTGTTAAACCAAATAAAAAGAGCTATGCTAAATACAAGTGGTACTTTGACAGCCGAGGCTGAAATAAAAGAACTGATTGACGATAAAATTACCGCCGTGTATAACCGCGACGAAAAAGCTTTGCTGGCTAAATATGCACCCGGTGTTATCACCTATGACCTTTTCGCCCCACTGCAAAACAAGGGTGGGCTTGATGAGCGCCTGCAACAATGGTTTGCAAGCTACATGGGCCATATTAACCAGGAAGTTACCAACGTAGAAGTAGCCGCGGGCGAAGATATTGCTTACAGCCACTGCCTGATGCGCACCTGGGGTACCAGCGTGAAGGGCGAGGAACAGGATATGTGGTACCGGGTAACCTCCTGCTACAAAAAAGAGGACGGCGAATGGCGCATCACCCACGAGCATATATCCGAACCGATAGATATGGAGAACGGC
>CBFGNE010000637.1:0-3086 GCA_965649995.1 uncultured Mucilaginibacter sp. | reverse complement strand
CGAAAGGCATACGCTGGGCGTCATTTTTCATGATGCCTCGTAAAATTTGCTTTTATTTGACCGCCCCTGTGCAATGCCGCTGCCTGTTCTTGCGTTAGCTGATTATATTTGCACAAAATTGCCCCTTTATGCTTAAGAAAGTACTGCTGCTGTTAACCGTTGTTTTTGCCATTGCCACCGCCCGGGCCCAAACCGCCGAGGAGGTTTATAACCACTACCTCGATTTTAACCTCGCCCGTATCGACGGCATAAAAGGCACCGCAATTGAGCAGGGCGAAAACCTGTTACCCGATACCGCCAAGCTGCCCGCCAAGGTTCGCATAAACTTTTATTATTCCATGGGGAAGCTGTACGAGGACAATGAGCAAACCGTTAAGGCACAGGAGTATTATGAAAAGGTAGCTGCCGCCGTACCTAATTACTATGTGGTACAGCGGGCTTTAGGCTATATATATGCTAAGCAGGCAGAAAGCTACGCCGATAAACTAAACGCGACGGCATCAAACATCAGCGAGAACAAAAAGGTAATGGCTCAATATACCGCGGCGGCAAAAAAAGCTATCCCATACCTGGAAAAGGCCCAGGCTTGCGACCCGGACGATGATACCTTAACCCGTATTAATATACTCCTAAAAAACACAAAAGATACCGCCGGCATAGCCAACTTAAAAGCAAAGCTGGCTGCGCTATCAAAAACCTGCATCGACCTGCTGGACGATAAATAAGCTTAAAACTCCAGCACCTGCCCCTGACGCGGGTAAACCAAGTTCATCTGCCGTTTAATATTAAGGTAATTTAGCTGTGTTTTTATTTTGTTGATGCTGCGATAAGGAGGCTTGAGGTGCGTAACCACCACTTTTAAACCCTTTAAAGAGGTGCCCGAAACCTGGGCGAGTACATCCAATTCGTTCATGAGTAAACGTGGCGTAAGATGCCCGAAAAGGCTTTTGTCCGGCTGTTCGCTTGGGTAGCTTACCTCAATCATCAAGGCTTTTAATTTACCGGCAGCCACCAGCGGGGCAACGGCTTCCCATAGTTTGTGCAGGTTTTGGCTCTTCTCTATCTCATCTGCACCTGTATCGCCCAAATACAACACGTAACTATCCTTGCTGCGTAGCAAAAAGGCTGTACTTGTTAAGTTTGAATGGGCAAGCGGGAACACCTGCACCTGCATTTCGGTATTGTCAATATTGGTTTCATTACCGGGCTGTAGGGGGCTGTAATGGTATTTTTTTAGTTGAGGCTTAGCACCGTCATCCGCAAAGTTTGCCCAGCTTTCCCAGGTAAAATAGTGGGTTTTCAGCGTTTCGAGGGTGCTTTGCAGCCCGTAGATGTTTTTGGTGCTATCCTCCGGAGAATTAATGATCAACCCCGAGATATGATCGAGATGCGCATGCGAAATAAAATATCCTTTTATATATTGCTTTAAAATTTTATCGCCCCGTACAGAAAAGACTTTATTGCTGATTGATTTCTCTATCCCCGCGTGCAAGGTGCCTGCATCCATGCATACGTAATTATCAGAACCTGCCGGCGCTACCATGTACGCAGAAAGATTGCTCTCGTCTATCCCGCCTAAAACGCCTAAGGGGACTATGCGGAACGATGAAGCTGCGGCTGGTGCGGGCGTGGATTTATGCTTTACCCTGTGCTTGCGCTGAGCAAATACAAAAACGGGCACCAGGAACAGGCAGGTTAATAATAGTAGTCTACGGTACAGGTGCATAAATGGGGAATTGTGTTATCAAAAATAATCATCCGTTTAAATAGAAAGCAATTATTTATAAACGCGGTTTGAACGAAAAACTTTTACTTTGCCTTTGTATGAAAGTTAGCCAGATAGCTGCCAAAGCTATAGTCCGTATATTTTTTATTCTATTGCTGATAGCGCTTATTCCTTTTTTGCAGGGAGATACTGCTAAACTACAGCACCTATATATTACGCCAAAGCATGCTTATATGCTTGCTTTCCCTATCCTGCTGATACTGGGTTTCATCACCCTGTTGGTAATTTGCTCTATCAAAAAATACAACAAAGCCGACCTTAACTGGTTACTTGTGGTAAATACCGTTGTATTGATTGCTTACGCAGCAACCTTATATATCGGCCTCTATAAATTCATCAAATAAACGGTCATTCAGTCTTCATCTTTTTCTTCGCAGCTGCCTTAACCTCGTAATCTCCGCCAAGCAGGTAGCCCCAGGGTTTCAATGCATCTATCCTATCGAAGATTATTTTTAAGATAGCGATGAGCGGAATAGACAGGAACATCCCCGAAAGCCCCCAAAGCATCTCGCCCAGTATGATCCCGATAAAGGTGATCAGCGCATTCAGCCGCACTTTAGAGCCTACTACCGCCGGAAGTAAAAAGTTGGCATCCACCGCGTGGATACCTATTACGCTTATGCCAACCGTAACCGTATCGCTAAGGGTGCCGGTTGCAAATGTTATCAAAACACTTAGCAGCAAAGCCGTAAAAATACCCAGGTAAGGGATGATGTTAAACAATCCTACAATAAGCCCAAGCAGGGCAGCGTATTTGATCCCGATGATCCAAAAAGCGGTTATGGCAACCGCAGCAACTATTACCATTTCCAGCAGTAAACCGAAGATGTACTGGCGCAGTATTTTTTGTACGTTCTCGACAATATCCACTACCACGTGCGAATCGTCATCATGAAAAACTGACACCACAAAACGGAACAGCAAGCGCCTGTAAAACAATATAAAAAAGGTAAATATCATGATGAACACGTAAAACAGCATCAATGACGAGATAGCCCCGAAGGTAGTCTCCAGCATGGCCCCGCCGGATGCCATTATTTTACGCGCGGTAGTATCTACGTAAACCATTTGCTTGGTAGAGTCGATATGGAAGGCGTGGTGTACCCATTCCTGCAGCCCTTCGATAGATTGTGCTACCTGTTTCTTCAGCATCGGCCAATCATTACTCAGGTTGGATATTTGCGCACCAACCAGGTAAAGTATCCCGCCTACAAAACCCACTAAAAGTATGATGGATAAAAATGATGATGCGCTGCGTGGCAGGCGTAATTTGCGCTCCAAAAAATTAGCCACGGGCAAT
>CBFGNE010000636.1:0-3092 GCA_965649995.1 uncultured Mucilaginibacter sp. | reverse complement strand
AGTCCTTTTGATCCAACATGATCGTCTTGACCTCGCCCGATTGTATTGGCGATGCATCATTACCTGCAACACCACGGCCAAGATCTTGATTGGCATAAACGTTAACAGCATTTATGTTTACATTGCCTCTATTGATGATTTGGTTTGTTACCGTCAATGCGTCTCCCACAGCATAGGATGGTTGTGCTGCGTAACTCTCAAACCACAACCCCGCGCAAGCAGCTATCAAATCTTTCAGCTCTTTTGCTTTTTGTTTGTGCCAGTAGGTGTATTCCTCCACAGCACCCGCTTTTAGTCTTACGGTTTGCATGGCCTTATCGTTCGCAAAATCCATGTCCACTTTATCCAGCAGTTTTAGCAATGCCGGTACTGAAGCTTGTGGCGCATCGTCATCAAAGTTTTTGCGGACGGCAGCCAGCGCCTCGCCAATAGGTGCGCCGCCGGGTATCCTTGCCCAGGTGGTAGTTACACCATCCATCAGGTCGGTTTTTGGGGCATCGCCCAAAAGGGTTTTAAAGTATTCAAAAACATCGCCACGCTGCCTTGCCGAGCCGAAGCCTTGTGTTTTGTGGTTGCTGCGGCTTTCAGCAGCTATTTCGCCGTAGCTTTTGCCAAGGATGGTGTTATAGCCGCCAACATTCAGTTTAAACTGGTCTTCGGATGTGGTGTTGGTATTGCCAAAGTTAAAAGTATTCCAAAGCAGGCGTTTGGCCTGCCATGGGGTTACGCCATGTTTCAGTTGTTCGGGGTAGCGTTTTGGGTCGGCGGCGGCGGAGAATGCTTCCTGCGCCAATATGGCCGAAGCGGTATGATTGCCATGCCCGCCCTCGCCTGTTGTGGGGAAACGGCAGATCATTACATCGGGCCTAAACTGCCTTATTACCCAAACCATATCGCCTAAAATCTTGTCTTTATCCCAAAATTTCAGCGTTTCTTCGGGGTTTTTCGAAAAACCAAAATCGGTAGCGCGGCTAAAGAACTGTTCAGCGCCATCTACCTTGCGGGCGGCTAATAATTCCTGTGTACGTATCAATCCTAACAATTCGCTTTGCTCGTTGCCTATCAGGTTTTGCCCGCCATCGCCACGGGTTAAGGAGAGGTAACCGGTGCGGTAATGTTTTTCCTGCGCCAGGTAGGCCAGCAGGCGGGTGTTTTCATCATCGGGATGGGCGGCTATGTACAGCACACTGCCCAGCACGTTCAGTTTTTTAAAATTTTGTTGTATGGTGCCGATATCGCTTGGTGGTGCGGTTTGGGCATTAATGCTTTGAGATACAATAAATAAGGCGAGGGTAAACAGCAAGGTACGCTTCATAAGAACAAATATATTATAAACACCTATTTGGCGGACAAGGTATCAATAATATTATACGGAGGTGATAAACGGGAGCGTTGGCCCAACAGCTATACTATCCGGTTTTCCTGCGTTTTTTTGGGTGTTCCACTTTGCGCATAAAACTCTTGAAATATAATTTATGCTGATTATCAGTGTTTTGCGTTTTTTAGTGGAACACTTTGGAACACCCCTACTCTTTGCGTGGAGTGCATAAGTTATTGGTATATAAATGATTATAGAAATTCGGTAAAACAAGTAAAAAGCCGATGGAACTGTAGGATGAAACGGTGCGGCTGGGTGTTTCCACTATAGCGATGGGTTTCCAAACTAAGAGTGTTTGAAACCTTGAAATTCGTTTCCTATCGCTCGCCTATTTGACTCACCCCGGGTACGCTATCGCTGCCCTACCCTCTCTCCGCAACCGGAAAGAGGGTTAAAAAAAGGAGTAGTTGGCCCAATTTCTCCCCTTCTTTGCGCAGCAGAGTGGGGGGTGAGTAAACTCGCGATGCGGACATGACTACCACGTTTCGAAAACTCAAGGTTTCAAACCCATCGCTATGACAGTGACCGCACAAAACACATAGCGACTTTAATGTTGCCTCAAAACCCTTCTGAGTTTATATGGATAAATAATTATATTTAGGGCAAATCCAACCCTTTCCCCAATGAAAAAACTCCTCCTGTTTGCCTTCGGCCTCGTTAGCTTATCGGCAAGCGCACAAAACGCTGCTACCAAAAAACTCATCAGCACCAAGGCCGATGCCCTTCAGGATAAAATTGTGGCCTGGCGGCGCGATTTTCATGAGCACCCCGAGCTGGGCAACCGGGAGGTGCGGACATCGGGCATCATCGCAAAATATTTAACATCGCTTGGTATCGAGGTACAAACGGGCGTAGCAACTACGGGCGTGGTGGGCATATTAAAGGGCGGCAAGCCGGGGCCGGTTGTGGCTTTGCGTGCCGATATGGACGGGTTGCCGGTTACCGAGCGTACGCCTGTCCCCTTCGCATCAAAGGTAAAAACACAGTATAATGGTAATGAAGTTGGGGTAATGCACGCCTGCGGGCACGATTCGCACATGGCGATATTGATGGCCGTTGCCGAAATATTATCGGGGATGAAAGCAGACTTGCGCGGGACGGTAAAATTCATTTTCCAGCCGGCAGAGGAGGGCGCGCCATTTGGCGAAAAGGGCGGTGCCGAACAAATGGTGAAAGAGGGTGTGTTGGAAAACCCCAAAGTGGATGTGATATGTGGGTTGCAGATCAACTCGCAATCAGAAGTGGGCAAAATTGTTTACCGCCCCGGCGGCACGATGGCAGGCGTAAGCGACCTGCAGATCACTGTAAAAGGCAAATCATCACACGGGGCATATCCGTGGAGCAGTATCGACCCTGTGGTAGTATCGGCACAAATTATCAACAGCCTGCAAAGTATCGTAAGCCGCAATATAAACATAACCGAAAACCCAGCTGTGGTAACCATAGGCCTTATCCAGGGCGGCACACGCTTTAATATTATACCCGAGAGTGTAAAAATGCAGGGTACTGTGCGGTACTTTACCGCGCACGACGAGAAATTGATGAAAGAAAATATAAACCGTATTGCCACCAAAACAGCTGAGGCTTATGGCGCTACCGCGGAAGTGCTGCTGCCTTACAGCAACCACTACCCGGTTACGTTTAACGATGTTGCCCTCACCGCTAAAATGCTGCCCACGCTGGAAGCTACCGCTGGTAAAGAGAACGTAATGCT
>CBFGNE010000635.1:0-3096 GCA_965649995.1 uncultured Mucilaginibacter sp. | reverse complement strand
ATCCAAATATGATAATAAAAATGTATTTTAAGTATGATGAGGGATATTCTGTAACAGAATATTAACATCGGCTTAATAGAATAGAAAAATGGGCGTTTTTGTTTAGGGGGAGAGGGGAGATTTTTGGAGTGTCTGAACTCGAATTAAACGAATTAGGCGAATAGGCAGAATTAGACCCAGCTTCTTATTCTGTCAATTCATGTAATTCCTTAAAACGGCGTAGCCCTCTTGAGTACCCTTAAAAAACATTTAAATACGAAAAATTCGAGTTCAGATAAATTACCTACTGCTTCACCGTATTATCAATAAACACCTCTTCGGTAGTCGGTTTGCCGGCATCTGTAATTTTGCCCTGCAACATGCTTTGCCCGGTAATGCCCGGATTGTTGCCATGGCCAAGCGGCCATTTGCCTGTAGTTCCGTTTACTTTAATATCGGCCATCATAGCAGCATTCAGGCTAAAATCGGTACAGTTGTTTTTGCTGAGGTGGTATTTTAGCCCGTCGTAATTTTTGGTGAGGGCCAGTATTTTTTCGAACCTGCGTTTGGAAATGAATTTACCGGCAACCTCATCCCACTGGTGTGCGCCATCGTCCCTAAAGGTAGAGTGCGAGGACGGGAACAAGGGTGTGCCCGCAAAAGGGTGCTGCTTATCGGGATAAAAGCCAAAGGAAAGCGATACATAGGTAGAATCGCTGTTGTATTTGATGAGCGTAATAAACGTGTGCCCCGAATTGGTAAACTTGTACACCTTTGGCTTGCCGGCAACAGGTTGCTTTACATGCATCAGCATGGCGTAAGCAACGGCCTTTTTGCCGTCTTTAAAGGTTTCTACAATGTGCTGGTAAGTTATTTTTTGGCTGCGCGGCTCGGTAGTAGCTGGTAAAAGCATGCCGGGTTGTTTGGCCAGCAGGGTATCGTCCTTCGCGTTAAAGTTGAGGTAACGCTCGTCCAGGATGGTGCTATCTGTAGTTGCCGAATCGGCAGCTATCTGTAAACTATCCGTTCTTGCTAAAGTGTCGTGGTTGCGGTGCCCGTTGTACTGCATGGTTTTAAAAAAGCATTTCATGGCCAGCGAGTACATTTTTAACCTCGCAAAAACATTTGCCAGGTTGTAATACAGCTTTTTGTTTGACCGGTTGGCCTCCAAATCGGTGCCGATGCTCATCTCGCGCAGGCGTTTCATCAGCAGTTTACGCTCGGCCGACTTGCTCATTTTTACCTGCAGGTCCTGCTGCAGGGCAACATCCTTCATCGCGCTGTTGGCGGCAAGGGAATTGTTGATGCTGAAGCCGGGGTTTTCGGGCTGCGTTATTCTTGCGTATTTGGCAGTGGTATCGGCAGGGGAGGGGAATTTTACGGCAGACAATACCTGCGCTTTCAGGCCTTTATTGAGGCCCAAAAATGCCACAGCGATGATGGCTGTTTTAATGAACGGTATATATCTGCTACCAGGCATAGTACTTATTGTGAAAGCTTGCACAATATAGCCAATAGGGATGGGATTGCACAAACATTAACATTTGAACGGGCATGTCCGCCTATTTTTTACACTTGGCCGACGATTAATCCCTCATAATCCCCCATGGTATCAATATCCACGCCTCCCTTTTCAAATTCAACCAAGGCTATTTCCGCCTGATGCGTTGCCAATATTTTTTTTGCCCCTTCGTGCCCGGTTAGCAAGCGTAATTGCGCAAACAGCGCTTTATCAAACAGCACGGGTACGCCAAGAGCGTCGTTATAATGGCAAGCCACAATGGGTTTGCCCGTATGCTGTTTTGTTTGCAATAAGGAGCTTATTAAGCAGGCATCAATAAAGGGCTGGTCGCACAGCATAATAATAGCATTATCGGCCTGGTGTTTAATCAGTTCATCAACGGCTAACCGTATGGAGGATGCCATGCCCTCCTGCCAATTGTGGTTTTGCAGTACTGTTATTTCCGGATGAGAGGCAATGCTGATTTGATCGGCATTGCCTCCCAAAACAACAATAACCGGGCAGCAACCGGAATTAAGCGCCGCATCAATGGCATGTTGCAAAAGGGTTTTGCCCCGGAACAACATGTTTTGCTTTGGCTGCCCAAGCCGTTTAGATTCGCCGGCGGCTAATATGATAATGCCTGTCATTTAATTGGCAATGGGGCTGAGTTGCGTAGCGTGGATAGCAACCGGTTTGTATTTAAGCGAATATCCTTTGCGATTGGATAGTACTGCCTTTATTTCGGCAACAATGGAAAGCGCAATTTCTTCCGCACCTTCCGAGCCAATATCCAGCCCCACAGGCCCATAAACGGTTTTAAGCCGCTCTTCGGTTACCGGTTGCCCGCTATCTTCTATTTCGGCAAGCATGCGTGCCAGTTTCTTTTTTGGGCCGAGGATGCCCAGGTAACTCAATTGCATGGGCAAGAGTTGCTTTAACAAGGCCAATTCGTAATTATAATTATGGGTCATCAGCACAAACGCCGTGTGTGCATTGATGCTGATCTGTGGCAGCACCTGTTCAGGTTTTGCAACCATTACTTTTTGTGCTGATGGGAAACGTTCCGGCAACGCATAATTCGGGCGGCCATCTATTACCGTAGTGTCCCATCCCAGTACGGCTGCAAGTTTTGTAAGCGGCACGGCATCGTTACCGGCACCAATAATTACAAGCGAAATAAGCGGTTTTACAAACTCCACAAAAGCGGTGTAGACCACCTTACCCTGGTACAGTTTAGTTTCCGAATGCAAGGATTCTAATACTTCCTTGGCATCGTTTATCAAACATTCGCGGTGTGGCGAACCCTCCAAACGGTTCAGTAATAGTTCATCTTCGGTCAGGCATAAGCAGGTGCCCGGCTGAGGTGCCTTTCTGTCGTCTACAGAAAATAATGTAACAATTACCGCATTTTTGCGGCCAGCAACCACGGTTTTTAAAAAGGTGATGGGGTTGTTTTGCTCATCCGTAATAGGTTCTATCAGGATATGAATAATACCATTGCAGCCCAATCCCACGCCAAGTTTGGCATCGTCATCATCGGTGGTATCGTAGGTAACCAGCATGGGTTCCTGCTGCAATATCACCAGCCGGGCCTTGCGCAGGGCATCGCCCTC
>CBFGNE010000634.1:0-3097 GCA_965649995.1 uncultured Mucilaginibacter sp. | reverse complement strand
TCCCATATACCGAACTGCTTCCATTGCCAACGAAACACTGGTCGGAACCAATCATCACAATACTGCCTTTTTGCTGTTGATTCATAAGGGGGATCACTGTTTTTAACAGATAGAAAGTACCCATCACATTAATGCCTACCAACGTTTCCAGTTGCTCATAACTGGTGTCTTCGATATTGGCGAAAAGATGCCGCCCGGCATTTGAAAACAGGAAATCGATCTTTTTTTCTTTATCATATATCCTTTTGATAGCTTGCTCCACATTCAACCGGTTGCTTACATCACAATCAATAAAATGGGGGTCGGGTGGCGCAGACGGCGTATTGTCGAGGTTGTACACCACACTGCCCTCGTTCCTTAAGAGTTGCAGGGTGGCCCGGCCAATTCCGGAGGTGGCGCCGGTGATAACTGTAACAGTATTTTTCCAATTCATAAATCTGATTTTTATTTACGCCATAGGGAGGATTGCAAGCAGTGCCCCGGAGCTGGCACTTGGCGGTTACGACAAATCCGTATGCAATATAAGCGTTTGATTGAACTTTCGCCTAATTTGCAAAGCTTTGTTAGCGGTATTGACAAGTTTTGTTCAGTATGGTGTCACAACAAGTTAACTGAGAAAAAAAATCGGACAAACTTGAATTTTCAAGCTTGTCCGATTCGGTAGCGGGAACAGGACTAACGTCGAACCGCTTAATTCAGGCGCTATTTATTAAACAGGTATAAATTTTTTTATATCGAAGCCCTATAACGAAATATTTACTAAAAATGTATAACTTACAGTTTATAAATCATAACTTCATTCCGGGATAGTTTCCGGCTTGCTGAACCCGTACCAATTATAACAAAGGGAACCCATCCGCGCACAATTTGTAATTTACTGAAACTTATATAATAGTGTATTTATGCTATGCAAAATAGCTGGATTACAGTCATTTACTTTTAACTTCATGTATGTTTGTTAAGTCACGTTGGTTGATGGTTGCTGCCTTAGTTGTATGCCTTTCAGACGTTTACGCCCAAAATATTAAGCCCGACAGCGCATTTTACAGCCACGCAGCCGGGCGGGCAATTGATCTTTTTAATACGGCTATTGCCGATCAGTCTGAAATATACAATGGCGCCGTTTATGAATTTGCGCCCAGAAGCCCAAAAGGTTCGGTCTATTTGGATGACAAGAACTTTTGTACGCCGTCGCTCATCCGCTACAACGGCACGGCGTATAAAAACATACCTGTGATGTACGATGTTTTTAGCGATGAAATGGTGGCGTTTTCGCCGGCTTCGGTTTATTTTATCCTGCGTAAGGAAAAACTGACAGATGTTTATCTTACCGGCCACCATTTTATTTATGTGGATGCCGCAAATGGCGCCGATATTAAGCCAGGGTATTATGATGTATTATACGATGGTAAAACAACCGTTTTGGTAAAGCTGATAAAGACCCCGTCTAAAAGCGTAACAGAAAGAGTAGTAGAAGTAATTTATTCGGACGAAAGCGAGATCTACATAAAAAAAAGCGGGAAATTTTTGCAGGTTGATAGCAAAGGAGATGTGATAAGCATTCTTAAGGATAGAAAAAAAGAGTTGAAACAATACCTCAGCAGCAACAAAATAAAATTTAACGAGGACAAAGGAGGATCGGTTGCCCGTTTAGCCAGGTATTACGACCAGATAACCAACTAAGATGAAAAAAATTTACTTGGCTATTCAAATTCTCCTGAACCTGTCAATTGGTGCTTTTGCGCAGCAAAACAGCAGCCAGCTAATCGATGTGGATCTCAAACAGACCACTATAACGCAAATTGTTGCCGATCTGCAATCCAAAACAGGCTATCGTTTTTACTACGACCCTGTGCTGTTTGATAGCCTGAGGGTTACCGTTCGGGTTGACCAGAAAACGCTGCCGGTGGTGTTAAGCAAGGTGTTTGAGAACACAGCGTTTCGTTACGCTATCTCCAAAGAAAATGAAGTGATACTGACAAAGGGCCGCGAAATTAGAACGGCCCTGCCCGATGGCTTTTTTAACAACAAGAAAAACCCAACCGCAAAAACCGAAGTTGCGCAGGATCCTGGTAACGATCCCGAAATTAAAAAAGCACCGGCAGCCACGTCCGAAAACAAAATATATGCAATTGGTATAGCTACCACCACACTTAAACCAGGTAACGCTACGCTTTCCGGCTATGTTCGCGACATTGGGTCTGGCGCGCCGGTATCGGGGGCCAGCATTTATGTACTATCGCTGAAAACAGGGATTGTAACCGATCAGTTTGGCTATTTCTCTATCAACATGCCGCGTGGCCGGCAAACATTAGTTATAAAAGGCGCCGGGATGAAAGATACCCGCCGGCAAATAATGCTGTACAGCAATGGTGAATTGACGGTGGAATTGCAGACTGAAGTGATCTCGCTTAAGGAAGTGAAAATATCAGCCGAAAAAGTAGCCAATGTGCGCAGTGTTGAAATGGGGGTGGCCCGCCTGGATATCAAAAGCATTAAACAGGTACCTGCTGTTTTTGGCGAGGCCGATGTATTGCGTGTAATATTAACCTTGCCCGGCGTGCAAAGCGTTGGCGAGGCCAGTACCGGCTTTAATGTGCGCGGCGGCTCGGCCGATCAGAACCTGATCTTATTAAACGACGCCACCATTTACAACCCTTCGCATTTCTTTGGTTTTTTCTCGGCTTTTGATTCCGACATTATACAAGATGTGCAGTTATATAAAAGCAGCATTCCCGAAAAATTTGGCGGCAGGCTTTCTTCGGTGCTCGATATTACCGAACGTGAAGGGAACAAGAAAAAGTTTACCGGTTCGGCCGGGATAGGTTTGATCACCAGCAGGCTAAACATTGAAGGCCCGCTTGATTCCAACAAAACCTCCTTTATTTTTGGTGCACGCGCAACCTACGCCGACTGGCTGTTAAAAGCCCTGCCAGATGCATACGCCAACAGCGGCGCTTCGTTTTACGATGTAAATTTTAACCTGAGCCACCAGGTCGATAATAAAAACAATTTGTACCTCACCACTTATTTGAGTAATGATGGTTTTAAACTAAACAGCGATACCAGTTACAAATATGGCAACCGCAATGTATCC
>CBFGNE010000633.1:0-3104 GCA_965649995.1 uncultured Mucilaginibacter sp. | reverse complement strand
TTAGCTTGAAGTTTGGCAATAAAACCTGCTTCACCTTTTCCGGCAAGCACCAGTTTAACGTTATTCTTTAGTTTAGCAGGTAGTAAAGCCAGCTCATCTATCATGTATTCAACACCTTTGTCCTTGTCGATCCGACCGATGTACCCAAATGTAATTTTGGGCGAAGAGGCACTTATTTTTAAAGAAGCTTCGCTGGTGTCAACCGCGTTGTAGATAACGCTACTGTTGCTGCATACCTCTTTGCTAAAAGCGCTATACCTGTTTAAAATAAAATTGCTGATACCAATAAAATAATCGGGGTATTTAAAAAAGCGTTTTTTAACTGAATTGGTAATCTCGCAAGGCGCGCAGAGCGACTCGCAGTTACCGTTATTATACATATTGCATTTATGGCAAAGCATATAATAATCGCGCATCGAATGCACTAAAGGAATATCAAGAGATTTAACGGTACGCCACAAATAAGGCGAAAAACCCTGGATACTATTTGTGTGTACAATATCTGGCGATATGCGTTTCAGTATCGCTTTTATTTTATTGTGATACGAAAAGTTAAAGGAATCAAACAAGTGCCAAGCAACCTTGCCTAGTTGTGAGTGCTCTTTGTTGTCGTAGCTATTGAATATATTTTGTTGTTTTATACTAATTACTATTACGCCATTTACCCTGTAAACTTTATCCTGCAAACCCGTAGTGAGTACGTAAACAGTGTTACCAGATGCGCGCATTCCTTCTGCAAGTAGCTTTACCGAAATTTCGGCGCCCCCAACAAAGGACGGGAAATAATACGTATTTGTTATAAGAACTCTCATGCAACTATAGCTTTCGGCTCAAAATCCTCAACCAATTCAACAGGTGCACCATTTGACAAGGCATATTTCCTTAGCACGAACTGCCTGATCTTCGACACAAACGCCCCTTCGTCAAAGGATTCGGCATGGCTGCGAATAAATTCGTCATCAAACTCCAGAGTTTCAAACTTCTTAACTGCAGCTGTTAACGATTCTTGGGTTTGTTCTTCAAAAAACACCGCTGTAGAACGTAACGAGTCGCCTTCATAAGGTATCATGGTCTCTAAGACCCCCCCTTTCCCGTATGCAATTACCGGGCGGCCTGAAGCATTAGCTTCCAAAGGCGTTATGCCGTAATCTTCCAACTGGGGGAATATAAATGCTTTGCAGTTTGCATAAACACCGGCGAGTTCTTCGCTATTTAAGCCGCTTAAATAAGTAATGTTCGGGCCCGATTTTTTCTTTATTTCGGCCTCCATAGTCCCTTTACCAACAACAACTAATTTTCTGTCGGGCATAGCTATAAAGGTGTCGACAACCATATCCACCTTTTTATAAGGCTCAAAACGCGATACCACTAAATAGTATTCACCAACTTTGCCCGATAGGTAAAAGTTGTCGCACTTTACTGATGGGTTGATAATGGCAACTTCGTTTTTAGGTTGATAAGCCGCTGTTATTCTTGGCAGCACTTCTTTGGAATTGGTAATAAACCAGTTAGTTTTCTCGGCAAAGCCTTTGTCAACACCCTTTAAAAAATTTAACACTTTGGTGTAAATGAACTTCTTTACAAAGCCGGCATTAAATACTTTTTCATATGATTCGGTGCTCCAAACCAAACGGAAAGGGTTATGGCAATAGGTTATAATAAGCGTATTGGGGCTTGTTTTAATATATTTAGCGCAATGAGTAGTAGATTGCAGCACAATATCGTAACCGCTTACATCTAATTGCTGCATAGCTAAAATCCCCAAAGGGAAATAAAATCTCTTACAATTTTTTTCGCTGCGGATGATTTTGCCAAACCAGCTTGTTTTCACATCGCAATCCTTAAACTCGGGATAGGTATTTTGCGAATCATAACTTAATGTATAAAGTGGCGCTTCCGGAAAAGCATTATGAAAGCTAAGGGCCACCTGTTCTGCACCTCCTTTACACACAAGGTTGTCGTGTACAATTGCTATTTTCATGGTTTTATATTGGTTTTTTAGGTAGATAGTGATTTAAAAGCGGCTAAACGCCGTCATACGCGAAAGCTTAGGAATCATAACTTATATAAAGGCTATTCCTGCAATTCGAAAAAAAAAATCAGCGGATTTACAGTTTAATGCCTCGAATTCTGAATAATTTGCCTGAAACCCTGGTAGGCATCTTTAGTAACGTACTTACCGGAATCATCTTTAAATACTAATCCGTAATTAGCTTCGTTCGGGTCTTTATTTTTCATTGCCGGCTGGTCGTAGAGTTCGTAAATAAATACCCCGGTAACCCCTCTGGAAATCAGATCCGGGATACTCTCCGTAAAATACTGGCTTTGCTTGGCGAAACTTGCTTTACCTGTGCCTTTTGAGTAATTAAATTCGGTTACCCATATAGGTTTATTAAATCTGTTTTTAAATTCGGTCAGCACATCGTCACCATGCGGCTTTGCGGAACCAATTGGCCCCATATTAGAGTACCAGTGACAACCTATAATGTCGTAATTAACATTGTTGTCCTTCAGTAATTGCAGATAATAATAATGCATATAGCTAACGGAAAGGGTTACTTTTATGCTTGAGTTTTGCGATTTTAGACCATCTATAAACCCTTTAATAGCAGCAATTATTTTTTGCGATTTTTCGATATTGTAGTCGCCTTTTTTTGTTCCGCCCGGGTCGCCAGGTAGCATCATTTTGTTGTCAGCCTCGTTATTAACTTCCACTACCGACAGGTACTTTCCGTAACGCGCCGCAAAGTTTTGCCCTTGCGTGTAGCTTTTTTGGAAAACCGTTTCGTTGTTCAGTCCTTTTAACCCGCTTTGCATCAGTACCGGGAGTGCTGCTATGCCATTTACTTTCAATTTAGTAAGCAATTGATTAAATAGCTGCTCTTTTTTGGAGTAACCGTTGCTATCCAGCAATACATCAAAACGGTAGCTATTTAGCTTCAAATCGTTTATTTGGCTTACCTGATCATCTATATTATTATAGTAAGCCAGTTGTGTGAGCGGGTGTCCATTTATGCCCCATACAAACTGCCTAGTCGGTATTTGGGCGCTGCATTTGCAATATAAACACACCACTATAAAAGCGGCACCGGCAGTTAGTAACT
>CBFGNE010000632.1:0-3112 GCA_965649995.1 uncultured Mucilaginibacter sp. | reverse complement strand
CGGCGGCGACTTCCTCGGGCGAGCGGGCGCTCAGAATCTTTTGCATATCATAGTTTGGTGCCGGCCCGGCAAGTGCAGCAAAAAAGCCTTTAAACGTCATCATCATAAAGAAGTAAGCAAACAGCGAGTAGCCGTCGCTCTTAATTTTCTGGTTTACTTCGGTGATAATGCCCGACCAATTGAGCCCCAGATGCTTCCCGAAAAAGGGGCTGTACCAATCGCCCGGAACCTCCAGTTTGTGTGTGCCAAGCTGGTTGGCAGCAATAAATCCTATCCAGATACAGGCTACGGTCATGATACCATACTTGATCATGTCGCCTGTAACAATGCTATGCATACCTCCCAAAATGGAGTAGAACATGGCAAAAAGCGTGAATACTATACCGTATACATGCGGCACATATTGCGGAGCCACTTCGAAAGGGACGTGTCCTTTCACTAAATCCCAGGGAATAAATATCTCGATGAATTTGCCCAACCCTATGAAGCCGTATGCCATAAAGCCGAGGCAGCTCAGCAAGGCAAAGGCAATAACCACCAGGTGCGAACTTGTAACGCCTGCGCCTGTTTTGCCAAAACGTGTTGCCAGCCATTCGGCACCAGTAGTGGCGTTTGAGCGGCGCAGCCAGCGCGAGAGGTACATCATTAAGAATACCTGGTTAAAAACGGGCCATAGCCACGGTATCCAGATGCTCTTCATGCCGTATGCGAAACACAGGCTCACCATCCACATGGTGCCGCTGATATCGAACATATCGGAGGCATCGCTCAACCCAAGTTTGTACCAGGGGAGGGATTTGCCGCCCAGCATATAGCTGTCTTTATTTTCGCGTGCTTTTTTGCGGTACCAGAACCCTATAAAAACGGTGCTGAGCAAATAAAGCACGATGATGGCAATATCAATCAGGGATAATCTCATTTATTAAATTCACTTTAAGGGTAATTGGCTGAGATCAAAAGTAGCGTGTTGCCCCGGTTTTGGTATAATACTTTTTTAACCTTTGCTGATTAAAAAAAAGGAGATTGGTTAGATGAAAACTCGGTTTCCGGTGTAGGTTTCTCTAAACTCTTTGGGTACGCACGATTTTTTACGTTTAAAAATCCTGTTGAAGTTGGAGATATTATTGAACCCGCATTTGTAGGCAATCTCCGCAATGGTATCGGTGGTTTCTATCAGCATCCGCGAAGCGTGCCCCAACCGAATTTCGTTTAAACTATCTATAAAGGTTTTGCCTGTGCGTTTTTTTATGAACCTGCTGAACGATGCTTCGGGCATGTTGGCTACATGGGCAACTTCGGCAAGGGTGACCTGGCCGTTGTAATTGGCGTTCATGTGAGCGAATGCTTTTTCGATTCTACGGCTGTTATAATGTAACTTTTGCGTGGAGAAGCCGGCATCCGAAAGCAGCTTCATGTTTGGCGAAACAGATAAGTAATGCAGGATAGAGATGAGCTCGAGTACAGAATCAAAACCGGTTTTTTTATCCAGCGCTAATAGCCTATCCTTCACGGTAGTTATGGTTTCTTGCGAAAAGGAAATACCCAATTGCGACCGCTCCAGCATCGTTTTGATAAAACTAAGCTGGTTTCGTTGCAAAAACTTATCATCAAACAAGTCTTTATGAAATTGGATGGTTACTTCGGTTATTTTCTTGCTGGTGCAGTTATGGGTAAACCAGGAATGGTAAAGATTAGAGCCTACGAATACCAATTCCAACTCACTAATCTCTTCAATGCTGCCGCCAACTATGCGTTTCGCCCCTGCCGCATTCAGTATAAGGTTCAACTCAAATTCCTCATGGTAGTGCAGGGGGAAGTTAAACTTAGTTTTTTCCCTGGAGAAAATCATGAAACAATCGTTAGCAGTAAGGGGCGTTGTTTCACGCATCACAACGTTAGGCATAAGGGTATGGTTATGATACAAATTTAACGTTTTTTGATTTATTGTGAATGTTTAAAATGGCCATGTAAATCAAAATTCGAATTTAGCGGAAAACACAATAGAGTTTTGAAGTTGAATAAATGAAGTGGTAGAAAATTGAGTATACGTGAGCGGGAGGGATTGGTTCCCAAAATATTATCACTTGATTGGCAATAGCTTACTGGCTACTAATTATTTGAGGTCTCTGATAGGTCACCCATAGACTGAACTTTCAAGGGAACAAAGTGAGTATTGAGAATCAGCAAGCCGTTTTGGCATAACCCAATATAATTTGTTTTAGTTCTTCGATTGATAATGTTTAGTTATCCTTTACCGAGTTTAACTACACCACTGTGGATCCCTTCAATAGCGGTGTTTGCCATCTTTAGATTAGCCAAATTCGGATCAACATCTCCTAATAAATTTAACCAAGATAAAGTACTGTCGAAATATTTGTTGGGCACATTGATACGATTGTTATAAAATTATTCTTGGCGATAACTCTACTAATAGCGAGTGCGTTTATAGCGTAGCTAATATGTTTCTAAGATCGATAGATAGCTTTTCGTTGCCCAGCGTTTTCAAAACGTCTATGCTATTTTGATGACAACGTTTTATTTTTTTGCCACTACCGCATGGGCATTTATCATTTCTTCCAAGTAAACTGTTATTGGTCAACCTGGAAAGCATCGCTATTATAGTCTGTTTATTAGAAAGATTGTGTGTCTCTTGATAATATTGAATGATACCGTCTAAATGGTGAGCATATTCTTTACCGGCATATTCTTTTTTTTCTAGTTTGTATAGTTGGTTTGCAAAGTAAGTATATACTTTGTCACTAATGAATGAAGTAAGGTTAATACCCAGTTTGGCCATCGCTTTTAAATTATGATCAACATCAAGACAGCATATGCCCTCGGCTGAAATATGCCAATCGATATCGCGCGGTATAATTTTACTTTTTTCTGCTACAACAGGTACACAATAAGGGTAACTACGAGGAACCAGCATCGTAATTTGAAAAGTGTTCCAGTATATACCTTCCACATCGCAAATATCGAGTTCGCCCGTAATTACCCACATTTTCGGCTTGTTATTCCAACTATAAATTAGCTTAGGGAATCGCGCACTTGCAACTACAAAGTCGCGCTCAAACCTTGATTTCTTATTATTAAAAATCATAATATGGCT
>CBFGNE010000631.1:0-3115 GCA_965649995.1 uncultured Mucilaginibacter sp. | reverse complement strand
CAGGATAGGGCTGTATGATATGATCCTGATAAAGGATAACCACGTGGATTACGCTGGCGGCATAAGGCAGGCTATTGAGAGTGCTAACCGTTACCTGCAAGAAACCGGCAAAAAGCTGGCCATTGAAATAGAGGTGCGGAACATTGAAGAGCTGGAGCAGGTATTGCAAACGGGCGGGGTAAATCGTATTTTGCTGGATAATTTTAGTTTCGACAGCTTGCGGCAGGCTGTAAGCATGATAGAAGGCAGGTACATTACCGAAGCATCGGGCGGTATAACTACCGAGAACATACGCAATTATGCCGATTGCGGTGTAGACTACGTATCGGTAGGTGCCCTTACCCACTCGGTAAAAAGTTTAGACCTGAGTTTAAAAGCTGTTAAATTATAAATGAATATATTGCGGTATATAACATCAATTTAATATTATTGCAGGCAGATGCTATCAATCTACTCCATTTTAGCGCTTATTCTTGCTTATTGTTTCGGTTCCATACCTACGGCGGTATGGATTGGCCAAGCCTTTTACAACATTGATGTACGCGAGTATGGCAGCGGCAACGCCGGTGCTACAAATACTTTCAGGGTGTTGGGTAAAAAGGCGGGCATACCAGTTATGCTGCTGGATATCCTTAAAGGGTGGACGGCCACTAACCTTGCCTATATCATAGGCGTTTCTACAACCGGCGCGTATCATTCCGTTGCTTTTACCAACTATTCGCTTGCGCTTGGCGTAGCGGCGGTTATGGGGCATTTATTTCCAATATTTGCGGGCTTTAGGGGCGGCAAAGGGGTGGCCACACTTTTTGGAATGATATTGGCTATTAACCTACAGGCATCTTTACTTTGCGTGCTGGTTTTTTTAGTTGTGCTGCTAATAACGCAATATGTGTCCTTAGCATCCATTTCGGCAGGTTTTATATATCCCATCGGCGTAACGTTTATTTTCCCGGTGTCTATAAAATCAGTCGTTATTTATGGGATGTGCATATTTTTGCTGATACTGGTAACGCATCAAAAAAACATAGAGCGCTTATTAAAAGGTAAAGAGTCGAAAGTTAACTTATTTAAGAAAAAAACCGCCTAGATTACCATGAAGACACTAAAACCCCTGCTACTTGCGGCAATTGTTGCAATTACTGTTTACGCCTGTTCTACTGTGCCGTTAACCGGCCGTTCGCAATTATCATTGGTTAGCGATGACCAGATAAACCCGGCCGCCGCCGCCAGTTACAAAGAATTACTATCAGACCCAAAAACAACCGTTGTTACCAGCGGTACCGATGCCCAGCGCGTAAAGCGTATTGGCGGCCAATTGGCTGTTGCTATAGAGCAATACTTAAATGCCAATGGCTATGCTAACCAATACAGCTTTCAATGGGAGTTTAACCTGATAAAAAGCCCGGAAATAAATGCCTGGTGTATGCCGGGTGGCAAGGTTGCCGTTTATAGCGGCTTATTGCCGGTTGCCCAGTCAGATGCCGGCCTTGCCGTTGTTATGGGCCACGAAATTGGGCATGCTATTGCACGCCACTCTGCCGAGCGTATGTCGCAGCAGTTGGCATTGCAGGCAGGCGGCACCGCCGTAGGCGCAGCAACAGGTAATAAATCTGCTGCAACGCAAGCTATCGTAGGCCAGTTGTATGGCGTTGGCGGGCAGTTAGCCATGTTGAAATACTCAAGGGCACAAGAATCAGAGGCCGACCGCTTAGGTTTAACCTTTATGGCCATGGCCGGTTACGACCCGCGCCAGGCGGTTGCCTTTTGGCAGCGCATGGCGGCACAAAACAAAGGTGGCAGCCCGCCCGAGTTTTTAAGCACCCACCCATCTGATGCTACCCGTATTGCCAACCTGCAGAATTTAATACCGGAGGCACTGAAATATTACAAGGGGAGATAAATAATACGAATTTCCGCCAATTTGATCGAATTGCACGAATTTGATTTGCGGTCGGATTTTGATATAAAGAGCCACATGGAAGCTTTCCTTGTGGCTCTTTTTATGTCATCGGCCCTGTTTTCTATTAACCAAAGAAAACCACAGAAAAACACCGAAAAACCGAAGATTTTTGCGGAAAATTGCAGGGTTTTTACTGCCAAAATTTAACATATGGCCACATCCAAATCCCGCTTCCTTACCGCTCAATGGAAAAACCTGGTAATGCTGAATTACGAGGTAGACCCGGAAATACTAAAACCCTACCTCCCCGCCGCCACCGAAATAGACCTATGGCAAGGCAAGGCATTGGTAAGCATGGTGGGCTTTTTGTTTAAAGAAACGCGCGTAATGGGCATTAAATGGCCCTTCCACGCAAACTTCGAGGAGGTAAATCTGCGTTTTTACGTGCGCCATTTCGATGGAAACGAATGGAAACGCGGCGCTGTTTTCATAAGCGAGATAGTACCGAAGAGTATGATAGTGCTGATTGCCAATAACTTGTATAAAGAGCATTACCGCGCACTACCTATGCGGCACTCCATCACCAAAGATGGTCCTGGGCACACCCAGTTTTTATACGAGTGGAAACTGAACGGCAGGTGGAACAAGTTGGGCGCAACGGTACGCAATGCCCTTGTTAAGATAGAACCGGGCAGCCCCGAGGAGTTTATTTTTGAACATTACTGGGGTTATAACAGGCTAACTGACTATAAAACAATGCAATACCAAGTGGAGCACATTGCATGGCAGGTAGCGGAGGTAAAGGATTATATATTCGATGGCGATATTGCCGAGCTATACGGCGAGGCATTTGTGCCTTACCTCTCGGTTAAACCATTCTCGGCTTTCTGGGCAAATGGCTCGGATATAGCGGTTAGGATAGGGGATAAGCTGGTGCTTGACGCAATACTTCCAGGATAGCCTTAGCCTTTAACAGGCACTCCTCATATTCCTTCTCTGCATCTGCATGGTAGGTGATGGCCCCACCTACATGGAACGACAAATATTTGTTTGTGGAGTTATATAACAGCGTGCGTATCACCACGTTAAAATCAAAATCGTCATCAGGTGCAAAGTAGCCAACAGCACCGGAATATACGCCGCGATTGCTGCGTTCGTACAGCTCCATCAGTTGCATGGCGCTTATTTTTGGGGCCCCCGTCATGCTGCCCATGG
>CBFGNE010000630.1:0-3118 GCA_965649995.1 uncultured Mucilaginibacter sp. | reverse complement strand
GGAAGGCTATGGCGAGGTGCAGGAAATGATAGACATTTGCGATTTTGCAGTAGGTTTGAGCCGCCAGCTACACGGGCTTACGATGCACAGCGAACGCCCCGAGCACCGCATGTACGAACAATACCACCCGCTGGGTATTGTAGGCGTAATATCTGCTTTCAACTTCCCGGTGGCCGTTTGGAGCTGGAACGCTATGCTTGCCTGGGTTTGTGGCGATGTATGCATCTGGAAACCTTCCGAAAAAACACCTTTAACAGCTATTGCGTGCCAGCACATTGCACAAACGGTTTTTAAAGCTAACAATATTGAAGAAGGCGTAAGCTGCCTAGTTATAGGCGACCGCGAAATTGGCGAACTGATGGCAAACGATAACCGCGTACCCCTTATATCAGCAACCGGTTCTACCCGAATGGGCAAAGCCGTTAGCGCGGCCGTTGGTGCCCGTTTAGGCAAAAGCCTGCTGGAGCTTGGCGGCAATAATGCTATTATTATTACCGAGAATGCCGATCTGGATATGTCGCTTATTGGGGCGGTATTCGGCGCCGTGGGTACCGCGGGGCAACGTTGCACCAGCACCCGCAGGCTCATTATCCACGAGAACGTTTACGAAGCTTTTAAACAAAAACTGGTAAGCGCTTACGCGCAAATAAAAATTGGCGACCCGCTGGATGAGAATAACCACATGGGCCCGCTGATAGATGTTGATGCCGTTACCTTATACTTAGCATCAATAGAAAAATGCAAGGCCGAAGGCGGCAAATTCGTTGTAGAAGGCGGCAAATTAGAGGGCGGCGCTTATTCGTCTGGTTGTTATGTAAAACCTTGTATTGCCGAAGTGGAGAACCATTACCAGATCGTTCAGCATGAAACCTTTGCGCCCATATTATACCTCATCAAATACAAAACCATCGAGGAGGCCATCGAACTACAGAACGGTGTGCCGCAAGGCCTTTCATCAGCCATCATGACCAACAACCTGCGCGAAGCGGAAACATTTTTATCTTATGCCGGTTCTGATTGCGGCATTGCCAACGTAAATATTGGCACATCCGGGGCAGAAATTGGCGGCGCATTTGGTGGGGAAAAAGAAACCGGCGGCGGCCGCGAATCGGGTTCTGATGCCTGGAAAGTGTATATGAGGCGCCAAACCAATACTATTAACTACTCAAAAACGTTGCCTTTAGCACAAGGGATCAAATTCGATCTTTAACATTTAAATTAACAAGCAATTCCAATATGCACAAATTTGGTAAAATTTTTTCCGGCGCAGTTCTGTGCAGCGCTGTACTATTCGGCTATACGGGCTTCGCGCAGATAACTCCTGTTGCCACACCCGAAGCACCAAAAGCCTGGCACCTGATGGACCTGAAAACTGATGGTTATTTCGGCATCAGCGCCAAGCAAGCTTACCTGTTTGTTGCAGGCAAAAAAAGCAAACCGGTAGTGGTTGCTACTATAGATAGCGGCATTGATACCGCCCAAAAAGATCTTAACCCTATACTTTGGACCAACGTAAAGGAAATTACGGGTAACGGTATAGATGATGATAAAAACGGTTATGTGGATGACATCCATGGCTGGAATTTCCTGGGCGGCCCTGGCGGCAAATGCGACTTTACCGAAACCACCGAAGAAGTACGCGAGTATAATAAGCTTAAATCAAAATACGGGAATGCGGTTAGCGCACCTGCCGGTAGCGAAAAAGAATTTGCTTACTGGGAAAAGGTGAAGCTTACTTATGAAACTACCGTAAAGAAATCTAAAGCTGAAATTGAGCAGTTACAACCCGCCATGAACGCTTTAATGGCCACCAGCGGCTATATCAAACGCGCGCTTGGTTTAAAAACAGATGCATCTTTTACAGTTAAAGACCTTGCCCGAATTAAAACCACCAACGATACCATTACCCAAAGTAAATATGTATGGACTTCAGTTTTCGACCAGGAAGGCGGAGGTGCTACTAATGCAAAGATCATAGCCGACCTGAGCGAATACCTGGCCAAGTTGAATAACGATGTTAACCCCGACCTGGATGCCCGCAAAAGTATTGTTGGCGATAACCCGGATGTGCAGGACGGCAAGCCTTACGGCAGCAACATTCTCAAGTTTGCCGATGCATCGCACGGTACCGGTGTTGCCGGGCTTATTGGTGCGGTACGTAACAATGGCTATGGTATAAACGGCGTAGCAGATAATGTACGGATAATGGCAATTAAAGCCGTTCCTAACGGAGATGAGTACGATAAGGATATTGCTAACGCGATACGCTATGCGGTTGATAATGGGGCACGGGTGATCAACATGAGCTTCGGCAAAAAACTGTCGCCGCATAAGGATTGGGTAGATGCTGCTTTTAAATACGCAGCATCAAAAGATGTGTTGCTGATACAGGCATCCGGTAACGATAACCTGGATATGGATGCCACCCCCGAGTTTCCGAATGACATGTTTGAAGATAGCTCGGCAATGGATGCCGATAACGTGATCAGCGTAGGCGCATCTGCCGCAAAGCTGGATGAAAACCTTGCGGGCAGCTTTAGCAACTACGGTAAAAAAAATGTGGATGTATTTGCACCCGGCGTAAAGGTAACTTCGGTTGATACTGACGCCGAGTTTAATACCGCCGACGGTACCAGCTTTGCCTCGCCCATTACCGCGGGTATAGCGGCGTTAATATTGGAATATTACCCTACGCTAAGCGCCAAACAGGTTAAACAAGTTATATTGGAATCGGCCACGCCGCTAACGGGTACCTTGGTATTAAAGCCGGGCGAAAAGGTGAAAGTTGATTTCACTATCCTATCAAAAACAGGGGGCGTGGTAAATGCTTATAAGGCGTTGGTTATCGCATCAAAACTAAAAGGCGAAAGGGCTGGGATATAAACCAATCAAAAAGACTAACAAGGCCGGCCCCTAATGGAGCCGGCCTTGTTGTGTGTTCGGCTCTCTAAAATATCGCCTCGGCAATCCGTTTAGTTGGGCCCGGGTTACCCATGGTATAAAAATGCAGAACCGGCGCACCAAATTTCACAAGCTCCTTACACTGGTTTATCATCCATTCTATACCGATATCTTTTACATCCTTTTCGGCTTTCGCTTCGTGGATGGCATCGCTTAG
>CBFGNE010000629.1:0-3119 GCA_965649995.1 uncultured Mucilaginibacter sp. | reverse complement strand
CGCTACCCGCCAATTTTTTGAACCTAAGTTCGCCACCGCATTTGGGGATGTAAAAGTGCATAATAACAGCGTTTCACATCAACTTGCTTCGTCGGTAAATGCAAAGGCGTTCACCTATAAAAACAACATTGTTTTTGCCAAAGGCCAATATGATACCGAAAGTAAAAGCGGCAAAAAATTGCTTGCGCACGAGTTAACGCATGTTGTGCAGCAAAATGGCGGGGTGTCCAAAAAAGAGGCTGAGAAAAAGGAGGAAACGATCCACCGGGCACCGGCGACAGACGACTTTAAATTTAAAGGGAAGGATCCGGAAACTGCGGGTGATGACGGTACCATTCGTTTTGATGCAGGGCAGGTAGATGTAACAGGGGCTGAAAAAGAAAAAATAAAAAGACAGGCAACGAGCCAAAAAAAGGTAGAACTTAACCTGAACGGTTTTACAAGCGAGGAAGGCACACCGGTACAAAACACAAATGTGGTGAACGCGCGGCTTGATCATGTGGATAGTTTACTGGCAGCGGCAGGACACCAGGCTATCAGGCATAAAAAGCCGGACATAACGGCGGGCGAGGGTAATAGTAATTACCGCAGCAGAAGGATAGTAGAAATAACCCCGTCCTTTACTAAAAGCGGCCTGGCCACACCTTCGGCCATAGACCCCTGTACCACAAAGTCGCAGCAATGCGGTACGAGCTTGTTGGATATAGTGCCGCTTTCCATGCAAAAGGTAATAAAAGCGATAACGGCTTTAAGTACGCCCGATCCTGCTACCAGCGCGCAATTGAGTACTTTCTTTGGCGCTACCCCTGCGGCCACTGTGCAGGCCAATTTAGGCGCCTTGCTTGGGGAGATAACGACATTGACCATGGCACACGATCCCGCGGCCGATTGCCATAAGAATGATTGCGACGACACCTGTGCCAAAGGCGCGTTGGCCTTTGTTGATACCAACTTAAGCCCGGCCAAAATGATATTTTGTGGGTCGTTGTTAAAAGAAGGTCCTGATGAGCGGTCTGAGACCTTTATTCATGAATCGCTGCACGCCACACCGGGCGTGTTTACCAAAGACATAGCTTATGCGCATACCCGTAAAATGTTGACCATGTCGGATGCCGAAAAATTGAACAATACCGATAGTTATGTGATGCTGATAAGGATGCTGCACAACCCGGGCGCTACACCGACAGCCCCGCCTAAAGATGCTATTGGTGGAACTACCAGCGCTGCAGAAGTTGACTTTTCTAAAAAAGCGATCGCCTTTTTAGAGCAATGGTTGATCACATCCAAATTTACAAGCGGGGGCTTGTATGCCGAGGTAAATAACGCACTTACCGCCCCGGCCGGATGGGAAAGCCCTTTGGCCTGGTTCCATTTGACCATGCATGATCTTAGCCCGCTTTTTGGGTTAACTGATCCGGGTACAGTAGCTAAATTTGTCGTCCCAAAAAAGGACGACAAGGTTAGGATAGCGGGTATTGGCGACAGATATTTCAGGATGCGCGAGGTGCTGCACTCGGCGCCGATATCGTTAAATAAAATTGCGACGGGGCCAGAGAAATGGTCGAAAGAACTCGGCAATAGCGTAAATGTAAAGGCATCATTTTTTACAAAGACCGATGCGAATGCCGTGAAACACCTTATCTTGCTGATGTTAAGAGGCATGAGCGATGTGCCGTCGTCATTGCAAAACGCTTACGCGGAGGGTTCAGACAAAATGCGGAAACAAGATAAAGTAGGGCCATAGATCATCACAATAAACTGTATTTTCGGTAATTAATATTCATCTATGGCGCCCTTTTTACAAAATGAATTTGCTTTCCTGGCTGATCTGTTGCGGCAACGGTTAACGGCTTATTTTAAAACGGATAAAAAACCGTCGGCAACGCTGCGTATCATCGCGAAGGACCCGGTATCATCCCTGCAGCAATTCATACATCTATTTTAATTGAGCGACGACGAATATACCATCTTTCTGATAGCGCTGGTACCCCATGTTCACCCCAATTCTTTTAGTGATATTATACAAGAGACCTTGCCCGGCGGCGGTGAATTTACCGAGTTTGGCGGTGTTAAGGGGACGAACCATCGTGGTGTTTTGCCAACAGGCGAAACCGTGCAATTTATACTTGCCGGCGATGATCTTGAGCGGCGACTGGAGGTACAACAGATATTTAACGAACAGAGTACTTTTTATCAGAAAAGCATATTATGGCTGGAGGTTATCCGCGAAGGCGAACCGGTAATGAGTGGCCGGCTGATCATTGCGCAGGAGTGGATAGATAAGATACTTTTTGGGAAAGATTATGAGCCGCGTTTCGGTATGGATTTCCCGGCCCGGAAGATCCATACCGAGATGAGCTGGAACGACCTGGTGCTGCACCCGCATACTCTGCAGCAGATAGAGCATATCAGCACCTGGCTGCAATATCATCGTAATTTGGCGGTAGATAAAAACTTGAAAAGGAAAATAAAGCCGGGATATAGGGTGCTGTTATACGGCCCGCCGGGTACCGGTAAGACATTGACGGCTGCTTTGCTGGGTAAACAGTTCGATAGGGATGTGTACCGCGTGGACCTGTCGCAGATCGTTTCAAAATTTATCGGGGAGACCGAAAAGAACCTGGAAAATGTTTTCAGGCGGGCCGAAAGCCGTAACTGGATCTTGTTTTTTGATGAGGCGGATGCTTTGTTTGGAAAGCGTACCAGCGTGCAAAGCTCGCATGATAAATATGCTAACCAGGAGGTATCTTATTTACTGCAAAGAGTAGAGGACTATTCAGGCCTGCTGATATTGGCCAGTAATTTTAAAAACAACCTGGACGACGCTTTTATCCGCAGGTTCCATGAAGTGGTACATTTCCCGCTGCCCAACGCGCAGGAGCGAAGGCTGCTTTGGGAAAGATCAATGCCTACCAGTTTGGGCATACATCAGTCTGTCGACCTTACCGATATAGCCGAGTCGTTCGAGTTAACGGGCGCTTCCATTTTAAGCGTGGTACAATATGCCTCGTTGCGTACCTATGCCCAGCAAAAAAAGGAACTTCATTATACAGATATTTTGGAAGGCATCAGGCGCGAATTTATGAAGGAGGAGAAGTCGATCTGAGATATAAAATCTT
>CBFGNE010000628.1:0-3119 GCA_965649995.1 uncultured Mucilaginibacter sp. | reverse complement strand
CTTTTTTTTAAAAGTATGGTTGGCTTGCTGTTCTACCAAAAACAAGCCGCCAATGGTGTTGCCATATCCGCATACCACATAATCTGTAAGCCTGTCGTTATTAAAATCGCCCGCGGCGGTAAACACAGGGCGTGGCAGGCTATCAGCAAGCAGGGTTGGCTTCCTACCTTTTTCAGCAAGGCTCAATTCCTCCAGTGTCCCCTTTAAATAATCATTAGGCGGCAGCACGCCTATGCCGGTAAATACGGTATTCTCTTTGGTAAAAACTGCATCTGATACCGGCGACCCTACCTTTGCCAGTAAAGACGGCTTTAGGTTGGCATCCCATGTTAATAGGTTGTTGCCCGCATCCGCCGTGTATAAAAGCTTGTTATAGGGGTTAAGCTTTATCATGGTTGTCATGGCGGGCGAACCTGTGCGGTTAACCTTTACAGGAAGCCGCAACTTAAATATGCCCCAATCGGTAGTTGTATCAGGCTTGGGCAGCGTTAATTTTTTAGGCGCTGCACCCTGGTAAAAATCGCGGAGTTTTTGCCAATCAGTTAGGTTCATGGCCGAGTGGCTGTCTACATAATACTGCCCCATTTCTTGCTGTATGCCTAATCTAAGGGCCATTTGCGGCATTATACCTGTTTCCCATGTGGTTTTATCCAGCAAAGATGGATCGGGGTACTGGTGGCAGCTTTTACAGTATTGCAACGACAGGGCTTTCCCCCGGGCCAAATTCCCGGCGGCCGTATTTACCACCGGGGTGGTATCGCAGCTATTAAAACAAAGTATAGCTGCGGTAGTGGCCGCAGCTATAATCAAAGCTAATTTATTTGCAGATACCTTGTATTTCTTTAACATCAATCAACCTCTTCCCCGGTAATGCTTTATTGACAGGCACTATTTCTTTGTGTGGTTTTCCAACACTATAAATGGCGTATGCTCGTCCCAGTTGGGTGTAAAGTTTGGCTGGAATAAGAAACCGCTGGCATAGTTGCCCAGCAAAATATCCGGTTTGCCATCATGGTTAATGTCGGCAACATCCATGCTCATGAACCGTCCGTTTTGGCTAACCGGCATGGCATGAGGCTTAAATTGCATGTTTTTACCCTGCTCAAAATATATAAACTCTTCGGCAGGGTCATTCTTCATATCGGCAAAAAAAGCAACGGTCGCAATATCCAGGTCGCCATCGTCGTCAAAATCAGCAGCTACAGCTTTTGTGCAGCCATTAATGGGATAAAACCATTTTTGCTTAAAATTGAAATTGCCTGTATTTTCGAAAATATACAAGCCGTGGTATGGTTTCAGGATACGCGAATCGCGGAAGTTGTAGCCGCAAGAATAAACAAGGTCCATATCGCCATCGTGGTCGATATCTGCCAACTGGAAACTTGTTGAACCATTTACCGGCGGAAATTTCAGCAATTCCTTCGCGTCAAACCCACCTTTTTTGTTATTGAGGTACATCGCAAGCCCTTCATCAACGGCTCCGTAAAGCACCATTACGTCAATCCACCCATCCTTGTTAAAATCGCCCGTTATTGCTTGCGCAGCACCGGGCCTGTCAGTAATAGATGTTTGCTTATAGGTTTTGCGCGCGGCATCCATTTTTAACAGGTATACGCCGCCTTTTACCCCACCCTGCCCACAAATAACAACCTCCTGTTGCCCGTCTTTATCAAAATCGGCACTTAAGGTTTGTACCGGCCGGGGCAATTCTGTTGCTAATTGATTAAGTTGCGGCTTACCGGACAGGTTTATTTTAAACACCCTCCCGTTCGGAAAGTCTATTGGGTCCAGCCTGCCTATACACGATACAATGGCTTGCTGTATCCCGGCAGAATCTTTCAAGAAACTAAGGTTTACCGCAGCAGACGGTAATTTAACGGCATTTACAATTTTAAACTGGCTGTCCCATTCGGTTAAATTGCCCGATACCACATCGCCGGTATAGATATTGCCGGTTTTTGGGTTGGCAGTTATCATGGTGGTAAAGCATATATCGTTGCTGTGCGCTGCTTTTCTCAATGTAAAACCAGCCCAATCCTTTGCTAATGGTGCAGGTGATTTTGCTGCTGCCAAAGTATCAGGTGCCATTTTTTTATAGTAGGCCACAATAGCCGCCCAATTGGCAAGCGACATACCGCTGGTGTCGCCATCTTCTTTGTAATAGTCTATCCCGTAAGTTTTTATAGCGAAAAACTGCGCCATAGCGGGCAGCGTATGCACCGTCCAAACATCTTTGGTAAGTGCATTTACAGGTACAAGTGCATGGCATTTTGTGCAATGGGTTTGCACCAGTGCCTTGCCATCTGAAATGGTATCGCCGGTTAACACGTACGCTTTGCCTGTGTTGCTTTTACAACTATTTAGTATTGTACTTATCGATAATATCAAAACTCCCAAAAGTATACAGGAAGTAAGCAAGAAGGTCCTTTTCATTTTTGATATTGAAATAACGCTTTTTTTATTAGTTGGTCAGTTTAAGTTTATTCCAGATATATTCGCCAATCTGCTTTCCTTGTTCAGCCCCTGCATTTACACTGTTTAAGTAGTGTATGCCGCCATAATAACGGCTTATCGACGTTTCATCCGAGGCTTTCATAAAAGATTTAAAGTGGCGTTGCATACCTATGTAGCGCAGGTCGCTGGTGTCGTCATATTCAAAATTGTCCCCAAACAGGTGGGTTAGTATTACAGCCGAGGCCGCGCTAATATCGCTATGCCCGCTTGGGTACTCCGGAAACGGGGGCGTTTGCAGCATTGGCAGCCACTTTTGATCTATCTTATCGTTTATGACAGTAACCGGGCGTATGTACAGGGTATCGTATTTAACTTGCCAACCGGCAATAAAGGCATCAAACAAAGCTATAGAGGTTAAGGCATAGGCCTGGGCTGTTTTAACCCCATCCGCCTTCGTTTTTTTGCAGGCAATTGTAGTTATACCTATCCAGTGCCCTCCGGGGGTTATTTTTTTGTTAACAAACATCATGTGCCCATTATGCTGTATCACAAACGGGTTATCGTCCCAAAAACGGGCTATTTCTATTTGCTCGGGCGTAAGGTTTTTGCTTTGCTCGTAAACAGCTCCATTTTGTTTAAAAAATTCGCTGGTACGGTCCTCGCTG
>CBFGNE010000627.1:0-3140 GCA_965649995.1 uncultured Mucilaginibacter sp. | reverse complement strand
GTACTATGCATTTTTTCGAAGAAAAACGTAAGGAGGTAATGTCACATATCGAGCCCCATATGCTCGAAAAGATGTTTGAATACCTGAAACCTATCGATACAATTTGGCAACCCTCAGATTTTTTGCCTGATGCATCCCGGTCTACCTTTTTTAGCGAGATAAAAGAATTGCAGGAGAGTGCGAAGGGGCTATCCTACGATTTGATTGCCGTATTAATTGGCGATACCATTACCGAGGAAGCGTTGCCAACCTACGAATCGTGGTTAACTATGGTTGAAGGTGTATCTGACAACGAAGAAGGCGGCTGGATGAAGTGGACCCGCCACTGGACGGCCGAAGAAAACCGCCACGGCGACCTATTGAACAAATATCTTTACCTATCGGGCCGCGTAAACATGCGCATGATGGAGGTAAGTACTCAATATTTAATTGCCGATGGTTTCGACATAGGCACCGGCCGCGACCCATACCGTAACTTTATTTACACCTCCTTTCAGGAATTGGCTACCAACGTATCGCACCGCAGGGTGGCATCGCAGGCAAAAAAAGACGGCGATACACTGCTATCAAAAATGTGCGGCGTTATTGCCGGTGATGAAGCACGCCACGCCAAAGCATACAAATACTTTATAGAGAAAATTTTTGAAGTAGACCCCAACGAGGCCATGCTTGCCTTTGAGGATATGATGCGCAAAAAAATTGTAATGCCCGCCCACTTCCTGCGCGAAGTAGGGTTGAAGATAGGTCAAACATTTGGCCACTTTACCGATGCTGCCGAGCGCCTGGGTATTTACACCGCGTTGGATTATGTTGACATTTTGAAAGAACTGATAGAAGACTGGCACATAGAAAGTGCAACAGGTTTAGAAGAAAACGGCGAAAAAGCCCGCGATTACATTATGAACCTGCCTGCCCGATTACTGCGCGTGGCCGAACGCATGAAAAACCCTATGCTGGAGTATAAATTTAGCTGGATAAACGGGTAAGTAATTACCTCTATTAATATTGACAAGCCTGCTGCATAGCGGGTTTTTTATTTGGGTGGGATTTTATTATTTACCCCTCCAATATCAAATCCGTCCCCAAGCCATCCGACAGGTCATCAAATAAACTGTTCAGTATCGATTCTACCGTTATCGAATTTACGTCATCCACATAGTGCTCATTGCGCGTTATCCATAGTTCATCATTCTGCACTACTATATTGAACAGTATGCCCTCGTAAAGATCAGGTTGCCATATATTGATGCCGGTTGGCGTGTTAGATATTGAAAAGGTTATATCACTTTGCCTTTGTTTTTGAAAGATGGGGTTTAGCCGTTCTTTTATATGGTTAAAAAGCGCTTCGGTACTCACAGGTTTATGCAGGGTGATGATCTTCATGGCAATTGTGTTTCCTATATTTACAATTGCCTGTTGTTATTGTTTACCAGGTACTTTTATTTAAGTCGGCAAAACAGGAGTTTTGCTAAAACCGTTCAATTAAAAACTATCTGTTTATGAAATACAAATTATTGGGCCGATCGGGCCTTAAAGTATCCGAACTTTGCTTGGGCACTATGGGTTTTGGCACCGAAGCAGGCTGGGGTGCCGATGCCACCACAAGTTTTGAGATAATGGATGCCTACGCCAACGAAGGCGGCAACTTTCTGGATACAGCAAATGTTTACAAACTCGGCACCAGCGAAAAGATCATAGGCGACTACGTAAGCAACCACGACCGCGATTACTTTGTGCTCGCCACTAAATACAGCTTAAAAGACAATATCACTAACCCCAACGCAAGCGGCAATAACCGCAAAAACATGATGCGCAGCGTAGAGGAAAGCCTTAAGCGCCTAAAGACTGACTTCATCGACGTGCTGTACCTGCACATTTGGGATGATATTACCCCGATAGATGAAGTACTTCGCGCTATGGACGACCTAATAAAACAGGGCAAAGTAACATACGCGGCCATCAGCGATACACCAGCCTGGGTAGTGGCAAAAGGCAATACTTTGGCCGAACTAATGGGCTGGAGCCAATTCATTGCTCTACAGGTAGAATACAGCCTGCTTGCCCGCACCGCCGAGCGGGAACTGATCCCGATGGCGAAGCACTTCGGGATGACGGTTACACCCTGGGCGCCCTTGGCCGGCGGCGCACTCACCGGGAAGTACTTAAAAGGCGATAAAGGGCGCATCAAGCCGGAAAGTAATCGCTTAAACGACCGGGCCGAAAAAATAACCCGGGTAGTGATGGAAATAGCCGAAGAGCTCGGCGTATCTGAAAGCCATGTGGCTTTGCAATGGACTATGAGCAAAGGCTTCCAGTGTATTCCCATTGTTGGTGCTACTAAGGTAGATCAATTAAAAGATAACCTGAAAACCATTGATGTAAAGCTAAGTGCAGAGCACATCCAGAAACTGGATGATGCCAGCAAGATAGAGTTAGGCTTCCCCGGCGATTTCTTTATGGAAGATGCCGTGAAGATGAACAGTTTTGGCGGGTTTTATGATAGGGTGGAGAAGAGGTAGTGGTATGAAAAGAATTATTATCTGCCTGTTAATTGGTTTTTATGGAGCTGTAGGTGCTCTCGCCCAAACGCGCAACATCAATATCGTATATATTGGCAACAGCATCACTTATGGCGCTGGGCTGGATAGCCCTGCAACTCAGGCACCGCCGGTTGTGGCTTCGGCGTGGCTGAAAAAGCAGAAAGGTATCGGCGATGTGAACTTTAGCAACCAGGGGTATAGCGGGTACACCACGCTCGATTTTTTGCCCGGCACGCCGGCATTTATACAGGTAGATCTGGCAGCAAAAGGCTTTAAGCAGAATGGAGCATTACTTATATTCTCTATAAAAATAGGCACAAACGATAGTGCCGTAAAGGGTACGCACGGTGCACCGGTTTCGGTTGAGGATTATAGAACCAACTGAAAGCTATAACTGATGAGTTGCTGAAAGATTTCCCCAAAGCGATAGTAATTTTCCAGCACCCGCTTTGGTACAGCCCTAATACCCAAAACGGCGCTACTTACCTGCAGGAGGGGCTAACCCGCCTGCAAACTTATATACCTATAATAGATGCACTTGCGGCAGAGTATAAAACTATCAGTCCCAACCATGTTTTTGTAGGCGATACCAATGCGTTT
>CBFGNE010000626.1:0-3143 GCA_965649995.1 uncultured Mucilaginibacter sp. | reverse complement strand
TCAATCACGGTTGTACCAACTTCGGCAAACATAGGGGCCTGCTCTAAGGAAGCACTGCCACCTGCACTAAACAGGGCAACATCGGGCCTTTGCTTTATCGCATCCTCAACAGAAACCACCTTATACTGCTTACCCTTAAAAGTAATTTCTTTACCAATACTTTTAGCGGAAGCTACGGGGATTAATTCTGTAACGGGGAAGTTGCGCTCCTCAAGGATCTGCAACATTTTAGTGCCTACCAGCCCGGTGGCACCTACTACTGCGACTTTCATTTGTTTTGTTATATGTGTGTAATTAAACTAAACTCCAAATATGCGATTTTTTTTGCGAATGTCTACTAAACTGGTATGCAAAATATTATCTGAACTCGAATTAAAGAATTTTATGAATGAACAGAATTTGCACGATATGGTATTTCCTAATTCTGAAAAATTCCCCAAATTCCATAAAATTCGAGTTCAGACAATAAATTCGAGTTCAGACAAAAAAATTTACCTTTGTACCCAAACCCGCATCCTGCATGAGCGAAAAGATTTTAGTGATAGGCGCCAACGGGCAAATTGGTACCGAACTGGTTACTGCTTTGAGGAATATTTATGGTGCCGAAAACGTAATAGCATCAGACATTAACAGCCCTAATTACGCTATCCGTAACAGCGGGCCGTTCGAGTTTGCCAACGTGCTGGATAAGGATAACCTGCACCACCTTTTTGATAAGCACCGCCCTACACAGGTTTATTTGCTGGCGGCAATACTTTCTGCAGTGGGCGAGCAAAAACCCAAAATGGCCTGGGATTTGAACATGACCGGCCTTTTGCACGTACTTGATTTTGCCGTAGAATTTAAAACCGCCAGGGTTTTTTGGCCGAGTTCGATAGCTGTTTTTGGCCCGCATTCGCCACAACATAATACACCGCAATACTGCGTAATGGACCCTAACACGGTTTACGGTTTTAGTAAGCTGGCCGGCGAACGCTGGTGCGAATACTACCACACCAAATATGGGTTAGATGTACGCAGTCTCCGCTACCCCGGGCTTATTGGCTGGCGCGCTAATCCGGGCGGAGGCACAACCGATTACGCGGTACACATTTTCCACGAGGCTTTAAAGAAAGGCAAATATCAAAGCTTCCTTTCTGCCGAAACAGCGCTGCCCATGATGTATATGGAAGACGCTATCCGCGCTACTATTACGTTAATGGATGCACCTGCCGATCAGATCAGCATCCGCAGCAGCTATAATTTGGCGGGCATCAGTTTTACGCCAACGCAGCTGGCAGAAGAAATTAAAAAGCATTTGCCTAATTTCGGGATGAGTTATGCCGATACAGATCCGCGGCAGGCAATAGCCGACAGCTGGCCAAAATCGATTGACGACAGCCAGGCACAACAAGATTGGGGCTGGCAAATAGAGTACGACTTAGGAAAAATGACCAGCGACATGCTGGAAAATTTGAAGAAAGTAATTTAAGAACCTAATAAAATATATTCACCTAAAATAACATCGGCTCAATCAATAATCGGTGTAATCAATAAAAATCGGTGTAATCCAAAAGAAAACAATGGGAAGAGCATTTGAATTCCGTAAGGAAAGAAAATTTAAGCGCTGGGCCAAAATGGCGGTTCAGTTTACGCGTTTGGGTAAGGAAATTGTAATGGCGGTAAAAGCCGGCGGCGGCGACCCGCACACCAACTCGCGCCTGCGCACGGCCATCCAAAACTCAAAGGCGGTTAACATGCCAAAGGATAGGGTAGAGGCGGCCATTAAGCGCGCTACCAGCCGCGACGAAAAAGATTACGAGGAACTGGTATATGAGGGTTACGCGCAGCACGGCGTAGCTATATTGGTAGAAACCGCTACCGACAACATTAACCGTACCGTGGCCAACGTGCGCAGCTATTTTACCAAATACGGCGGCACACTGGGCAAAACCGGTTCGCTTGATTTTATTTTCAGCCGTAAATCGGTTTTTACGTTTGACCCCGGCGACCGCGACCTGGAAGAACTGGAATTTGAACTGATAGATGCCGGTTTAGAAGACCTGTTTGTAGATGCAGATGAAGAAGGAAACGAAATTGCCGTACTGCACGCTGCATACGAGGATTTTGGCAAAATGCAGAAAGCACTGGAAGGATTAGGCATCGAAACCAAATCGGCCAAGCTGGAGCGTGTTGCCCAATCAAACATCGCCGTAACCGAAGAACAATCCGTGGATGTATTTAAAATCATCGACCGCCTGGAGGAAGACGACGATGTGCAGGCAGTGTACCATAATATGGCGGAGTAGTTTTGATTTCGGATTTCGGACTTTCGATTTCGGATTTTATTTCACCACCGCGTCATTGCGAGGCACGAAGCAATCTCCTGATTAGCATATACACAATGTAAGGCTTAAAGATTGCTTCGTTCCTCGCAATGACGCTCTAATAAAAAATTAAAAGCATGCCACTAACATCAACCCGTAAGCAGGAACAAAAAGTAAAAGTAACCTTTGCCAATGGTTTACTTTTTGTGGAGAAAGCAGATGGTAGGCAGCAGGCTTTCCCGCTGGAATGGTTCCCTAAATTACTCAACGCTACCGACGAGGAACGCGAGGACTGGGAGCAAACGGATAAGGGGATTAGGTTTAATAAGCTCGGCGTTGATGTTGCGATATAGGTGTGAGATGTTAGATATGAGATTTGAGATAAAGAGGCAATTGTCTCATATCTCAAATCTCATATCTCAAATCTAAAATCTAAAATTATGACTTTCGAAGAGTTTTTTCAGAAAAAGAGGATAGACCTTACCGCGCTGCAAGCCGGTGAGCCTGCCTTGTTTTTTGAATTTAAAACCCACTTCGAGCAAATGGGCGAAAAGAGTTTCGACCATACCAAGAAATACTGGTTCAATAAACTGCGCTTGCAGTACCACCTGGCACCCGAACAAAAGCCGGAGAAGATGCACCTGGAGAACAGGTTGGCCGAGCAAACCATTGTAGAAACACTTACTGAAAATATTCCTGCACCAAGTCCAAAAGTGGGCTTTAAGCCAAGGTTCAACTCAGGTGTTGCCAATGGCGAGAACGGAATACCGGAGGCATTAGTTCCAAACGTATCCGCAGAAAGCACCGGCACAAAAGCCGAAAGCTCTACAGAAGCAA
>CBFGNE010000625.1:0-3152 GCA_965649995.1 uncultured Mucilaginibacter sp. | reverse complement strand
CACGGAATTTCTTTTCATTACCGATACTGTAAAACACCAGGTTTATAAAACTACGCTGGATGGTAAATTATTAATGACTATTGATGTACCGATGGAAACCGGTGTTTACAAAAAGGCAGAGGAATTTGTGCCGACAGAAACCGCAATTGACACCAACGGCGATATTTTTATTGCCGATGGATATGGCGCGCAATACATTACCCATTACGATAAGGACGGCAAGCTGAAAGGCTTTTTCGGCGGAAAAGGAGAGGGCGATGAACATCTGGATAATGCGCACGGTATTGTTATCGACAGGCGAAAAGGTACGCCAACCCTGCTGATCACCGACCGCACCCGCAACTGTTTCAAACGATTCAGCATGGATGGCAAACTGCAGGAGATCATCAAACTGCCCGGTGCCTGTGTATGCCGCCCGGTTATAAAAGGCGATCACTTGTATGCAGCTGTATTGCGTTCGCCCGATCTGGGTAAGGAGAACTCCGGCTTTACCACCATCCTCGATAAAAACAACAAAGTGGTATCCAACCTCGGCGGTACCGAACCTGTGTATACTGACGGCGTACTACAACCGATGGCGCAGGCCGAAAAGATATTTTTGAACCCGCATGATGTATGTGTAGATAACGACGAAAACCTGTATGTTGCGCAATGGGCATCTGGCAAGGTTTACCCTTACAAATTTACACGCGTTTAACCCCTTGCAGCAGCACGATTTATAATATGAAGAGCAGCCATAAGGGTTTTGCAGACGGGGCGCTTTTCGCGCTGAATGTTTTTATTTTGGTTTTACTACTGGCCGGCGATAACCTTGTGGTACCGCAATGGCTGCAGCCCCTTGGCCGCATGCATCCGCTCATCCTGCATTTCCCTATTGTGATATTGATGCTGGCCATGCTGCTGGAGTATTTCCGCTTTAGGCCCGACTTTATTAACGAGCGGCTGTACCAGGCTTTTACCAATTACATGCTGTTGCTGGGTGCGTTGTTTGCATCTGCCACGGTAATAATGGGGCTGCTGTTGTCGCGCGAGGCGGGATATGAGGGCAGCAATTTACAATGGCATAAATGGTTTGGGGTAGGCGTGGCCTTTGTAGGTTATGGCGTGTACCTCATCCGCAACCGCGAACGCTACACGGCAACCATTGCCAAAACCGGCGCGATAGTTACCGTTTTTTGTTTGCTAATGGCCGGGCACTTCGGCGGCAACATTACGCATGGCGATGATTTTGTTTTCGGTCCGGTGATGGATAACAGTAAAAAGACGGTGCCTATTAACGAAGCGCTGGTGTACCGCGACGTGATAGCGCCCATCTTCGAGGCCAAATGCCAAAATTGCCACAATGCTGATAAAATGAAGGGCGGATTAAGCCTTGTGAATGAAGAATCCATCCTGAAAGGCGGTAAAAAAGGGAAGCTGTTTGTAGCGGGTAACCCTACCATAAGCCTGCTGCTGCAGCGCATCCACCTGCCCGAAGGTGAAAAGAAACATATGCCCCCCACCGGCAAACCACAGTTGACGGAAGAAGAACAAATGCTGCTGTACTTTTGGGTGAAGAACAATGCTGATTTTAAAAAGAAGGTCATTGATTTGCCTGCTACCGATTCCTTGCGGATAATTGCGTCATCGTTTCTGAAACCTGCGGAAAGCAACGAAGAAACCTATGATTTTTCTGCCGCGAGCGAGGACGATATAAAAAAACTGAACAACAATTACCGTGTGGTTTACCCACTGGCTGCGGGCTCGCCGGCCCTGGGGGTGAATATTTATAACAAGGCCACCTTCAACATAAAGGCGTTAGAGGAGCTAAGCCCCATCAGCAAGCAAGTGGTATCGCTCGACCTAAACAAGATGCCCGTAAAAGATGCCGACCTGAAAGCGGTAGCCAAGCTGGAAAATCTGCGCCGGTTGGTACTCAATTTTAGCGATGTTAGGGGGAATGGGTTGAAAGAGTTAAGCAACCTGAAAAACCTGCATAGCCTGTCGTTAGCAGGGGTGAAGTTAAGCCCAGCAGATATTAAAACTTTAGCCGCCATAAAAAGCCTTACCGAACTGGCAGTATGGGATACAGGGCTTAAACCTGCGGATTTTCAATCGCTGCAGGTAAGCAACAAGCAATTAAAAATATTAACAGGCTATAAGGATGACGGCAAGCCGGTAAAACTTACCAACCCGCAGTTGAAAAACACGGCGGTGATATTCACTGATAATTATGCCCTGCAATTAAGCAATCCCATTAAAGGCGTAGATATCCGTTACACAACCGATGGCAGAACGCCGGATAGCATCAAATCTCCGTTATACAAACCGGGTACAATTATTACCCAAAGTACGGTAATAAAAGCCCGCGCTTATAAAGTTGGTTGGCTAAGCAGCGATTCCGTGCAGTTTAACGTTTACAAATGCCGCTACACGCCGGATAGCGTACTATTCATTACTCGCCCCGATGATAAATACAAAGGCGACGGCGCAAAAACCATCATAGATAAAGACCTTGGCGGCAACAACTTTGGCAACGGCAAATGGCTGGCCTCGCAAAAAGACCTGGTGATGATGATGTGGTTTAATATACCTATCGAAATGCATTCTCTGGAACTAAATACCATGCGCAACATCGGATCGCAAATATTTTTAGGCGCGGGGGTTGAAGTATGGGGCGGGCCGGATAAAGACCACATGAAATTGCTAAGCACCCTTAAAACCGCCACGCCGCATAAAAATGATCCATTTGGATTAGTACCTTTAACCTGTAAGCTGAAAACGGCGCAAACCGTATCCTGCATAAAACTCGTTGCCAAACCAATTAAGGCCGTGCCCGACTGGCACCCTGCTAAAGGTAAACCGGGTTGGGTGTTTGTGGATGAGGTGTTTATAAATTAAATCTCAATGAAACGAATTGCAAAAGGCGCATTAAAGGTTCTATATGTAATTGCGGGCATCATAGAGCCATCCGTATGGTCCACCGGCGACGGTAACAAAGGAACGCTGCCATCCATCATAAAGAATTTTCTTTTGATGCTGGCGATGGTACTGGTTGTAAGCTTCCTGGTTTGGTATTTTAATTCAACTGTGAAAGAATAGTATTACCCGGTTTATTAGTATTTACCGCACAAAACTCATCCTATGCCCATAAATGCTATCCATTACTTTGC
>CBFGNE010000624.1:0-3159 GCA_965649995.1 uncultured Mucilaginibacter sp. | reverse complement strand
AATATAAATAATTTCTTTTTAAATAGAAAATATTTACATTTGTGTATGGAAGATAAAGAAAACAAAACTAAGCAGGCCAGTGTGCGTAAAAACCAGGCACCTGCGCGGCCATACGCCAATTTTGATACACCGGTATCTATGGTGCACGAGCTAATAGTACCTTACGAAACCTTCTTTAAATCTCCCCTGGCCAAGTTAGGCGCTATAAAAGAGGGGCTGCAACCCGGTGCTTTAACCACATTGTTGCAGGTTACCGGCGTTACCCAAATAGATATTGCCAAATGGCTTGATATTACCGAGCCAACACTGCGCAAGCATATACAAAGCAGCAAAGGCCTAAACCCCGGCCTCAGCGAGCACATTATACAGTTGCTTGAGCTTTTTGATAAGGGGCTTGATACTTTTGGCTCGCTTGATGAATTTAAAAGCTGGCTGCGGCATTATAAAGTTTGTATTGATGCTACCCCTTTTGATATGCTGGATACCATCACCGGCATCAGCATTGTAATGAGCGAGCTAATCCGTATAGATTATGGGGTAACCGCTTAAGGTTAAAAAAGTTAAAAGGGTTAAAGAAGTTAAAAAGGTTGGAAGGGGATATAAAGGTTGGCAACTATACTGGCTTTGCAATTCTAACTTCTCTAACTTCTCTAACTCTTCTAACTCCTCTCAACATTTCTAACCTCTCCAACCATTTTAACTTCCGCCAATGAACACCTACCGCATAGGCCAAACCAAATACGCTGCCGACCGTAAAGGCTCGGGCATCGACGGTCGCTGGAACTCGCGCGGCCGGTATGTAATTTATACAGGCGGCTCGCTGGCATTATCATGCCTCGAAAAATTGGCACACACTGCGGGCACTTCCTTGTACACCGGCGATTTTTCGGTAACGATGTTTAAGGTGCCGGCCAAATTAGCTATTAAGGAGATAAGCCTGGAGCAGTTAACCCGGCTAAGCCCGGACTGGCAAAAAGTATTAAATTACCCCATTACCCAAATGATGGGCGATGCCTGGCTGCAAAAGATGGAAACGGCGGTGTTGAAAGTGCCCTCTGCCATTATAGATTTGGAGTACAACTACCTGTTTAACCCCGCCCACCCCGATTTTGAAAAGATCAAAATTACCGCCATCAAAAAGTTCTCGTTTGATGAACGCTTCAAGGTTTGAAGTGCGTGGCCCCAACATTTTGATTATCAACAAAAAAAACACTAAAAACCTACAACCAAAGCAAACCTTTTGTTTGCTTTACCCGTTTACATAAATAGTTAAAAAGTGTTAAACTTTTTGTGTGCGGGCGATTCGCTGAGGCTTTTTTCAGAAATATTTTTTTACTTTTAGGCCATCAATTTACCTATGTACTCAAAACGGTTTACCAACTGGTGTGTTTCGTTCGTTTTACTCCTTGCGTTGATGGCATCTGCATGCCAGAAAGACCAGGGCGATAAAAGCGTGGACCAGAAAAAAGCCGTAGCGGCTGCCGATAGTGCACTTGCCGCAACACCCTCTACAAATTTCCTGGCGGTAGGCGGTACATTAACAATAGACGTGCAGGATTCTACTTATACTTTTAACGCCGCCGAAGATTCGGTTGCTTTTGTAAATATTAGTGTTGGCGAAAGCAGGTATTTTGGCATCACGGCTATTAACAAGGCCCATACCATGAGCTTTGCCATTAGCAGCAAAGGTACCGCCGCTGCCGAAATAACAAAAGGGGTGGAGGGCAGCCAGCTATTGCTTCGCCCGGATGCTTTACATATTAAACAATACAGCCTTACCCAATTTACCGACCCGGGCGATGCCGGCGTTATAGACCTGCAACGGTACCGCCAGGATAGTGTGCTTGCCAAAGGTACTTTCTTTACATTTTTGGCCAACGACGACAAGGCCGAATCGCCTTTTCACCGCGTTGAAGGCAGCTTTAACTTAAAGCTGAAGTAATCAGCAAAACCCAAATTTTTTTTGTTTGCCAAATGGATAGTACGCGTTGCGTCATATTGACACCTTATTGTAAAAAACAGGCTACACCGCTATTTATCACCACTCAGCGCTTTAAAAACCGCCCTTTTTTGTGTACATTTGTAAAAACAAAGGAGATTAATGAAAGTATTTATTGGAGGCCTTCCATTAGAAGTAAATGAGGCCGAACTAAATGCGGTTTTTGGCGATTTTGGGCCGGTTAAGTCCCTCAGGATAGTTAAAGATCGTGAAACAAAAGAGAGCAGGGGTTTTGGGTTTGTTGAAATGGTTAACGAAGATGAAGCTAAAGAAGCTATAAGATGCATGAACGGGCAAAGCTATTACGGCAAACGCATTACAGTTAACATAGCCGAGGACAAAGGCCCCGGTTTTAACGGTGGCGGTGGCCGCGGCGGTTTTAGCCGTAATTAAGCACCCCTAAAATATTTTTTCTTTCGGAAGCCGGCATTGCCCGGCTTTTTTTGTGGAGTTATGCGGCGAATAACGATGTTAAACTCCGCTTTTTTGCGGAGTTTGTTTTAATGAGCCGATTAATCGGGCTATTCGGCTCATAAAACAATAGCGCGCTTATACATCGAATTGATACACTCGTTGATGCGGCAATGGAGGATAGGGCAGTGTATAGCAGAGGTATTATCAGAGCGTACGGGCGGCCAGCTTTACTGAGCCGGTTGTGTACCACAACCGGAATTCATTGCGTAACTTAGAATAGGGCAAATGCGTAAACAACCTCAATTAAAAGCAAAAACACCTGTTTTATAAATAGTGTAAGTGTTGGTCGCTTAGTTTATATTTACGTGCTGGCGTATTAGACGTGTTTGCTTCTTTTAATTTGATTTTAATCAGTAACCTTGCGTTACCTAAACGTTAATAAAATTGAGCCTCTTTGGAAATATAAACAAGCTGTGGATCAGGGTTACCGGGTCAACCGCAGAATTTCCGCTGGAAGCAAGGATATTTCACTCTGTTTGTATATTAAGCATCGTATCGCTTGGTTATAACGTACCATTTAATTTTCTTATAGGGCTGCCGGAAATTGCGATAATTAGCCTTGGCACCTTACTAATATGCGCATACCTGTATTACCTCTCGCGCTATAAGGCGCAAACAAAGCAAGCTATCGTTGTTTTTGCCATTACCAGCAAACCTTTTGTGCCCTGGCGTCTTGACGATATTGA
>CBFGNE010000623.1:0-3182 GCA_965649995.1 uncultured Mucilaginibacter sp. | reverse complement strand
ATCCTTTATTAAATAAACCTTCGGAATACCGCCCTGACCTCCATTTACGAAAAACACTCCCATTTTGTTTCAAATAATTGAGGTCGGCATACAAAATATCCGTTGCATTGGCTGCAAAAGCCGCCTCTATTTCGGTTAAAACATTCGGAAATGCAAATTCGTCGTCTGCATTAAGTATACCCACTACATCGCCGGTTGCCATGGCAATACCTTTGTTCATGGCATCGTAAATCCCCCGGTCCGGCTCAGATACTACAACCGATACCAGGCTTTTAAAGGTGTTAATGATGTTAACGGTATCGTCTGTAGAACCTCCGTCAATAATAATATATTCCAAATTGGTGTACTGCTGACCAACAACCGACTGTATGCACCTTGCAATAGTGCTTTCTGCGTTGTAACAAACAGTAATTACTGATATTTTTAATTGCCCCACCGCCGAAAAATAAAGTTATTTAACCACAAAATATGTATTTTTGAACTCGCGGCCTAATATATCAAAAACATTGACTGCAAATTTTATGCGTGTTTTATATTCTATTTGTTTAGTTGTTATAATAGTTATTGCCAGTTCATGCTCTTATAAGCAAAGCCATTTGCTTTTTAAAAATGCAAAGGTATCCAGCGCAACCAATGATAGTTTGCCTCAAACCGCTCTCGCTGTAAAAAGCACCTACCGTATACAGCCCAGGGATGTGCTGCAAATAAGAAACTTACAAAACATTAAGTACATAGTTGACGACCTGCCCTCATCAACATCCGGCGGCGGTGGCGGGTCTGTGTCGCAAGGGCAAACGTTTGAAGTTGACGAAGATGGAATTGTTGCTTTACCTGTAATTGGCCATATTACCGTAGCCGGTTTAACGCGTGTGGAGGCGACAAAAAAAATAGAGGGGCTTTACCGTACAGAATTATTGAAAGACCCTATTTTAGAATTGAAAGTGGTAAATTTAAAGGTAACTTTATTTGGCGAGGCTGCTGCTCAGGGTAATTTCCCCTTGGTAAAAGACAATACTACACTGGTTGAATTGATTGGACAGGCAGGAGGACTTACGACTAATGCCAACGAAAAAAACATTAAGATTATTAGAGGGACAGGGCAGCAGAAGACGGTGGTAGAGGTTGATTTAGGAGATGTAAACTCAATATCAGATCCCAGGACGATATTGCAAAACGGAGATATTATCTATATTGCTCAAAATAAAAGGGCTATCAGGAACGATAAGTTACAAAATTTAAACACCTTTATACAGCCGGCATTAATTTTACTTAATACCGCCCTGATTTTCATTACGCTTACAAAGTTATAATGGAAGAAACGGAGAATCTTCAGAAAAAACTTCCCAATCAGGAGGTTGACTATTTTAAAATCGGCAAAATATTAATTAGCAGGTGGTATTGGGTTGCCGGTTCTTTGGCTGTTTTTATATTATGGTCATACATTTACGTATGGTACACCCCAAAGACCTATGCTACCGGGGGCATTATGAAACTGGAGGAAAAAAAAACAGAGTTGGGCGACCTCTCCAACGTTCTTACAACTTCCGACAGGGGGCCTGCCAGGATACAAAGCGAAACATCGGTTTTACAAAGCCAGGCTGTTATTTTAAATGCCATAAAAGATCTTAACTATCCTATAAGCTTTTATGTAGAAGGGCGTGTGCGTACCAGCGAATTGTATCCTCAAAAACCGCTTGTCATAGAAAAACTACAGTTCGATAGTTTAAACTTTTACCGCGACATTGTATCGTACAAGCCAATAAACCAAAACAGCTTTACACTTACATACAAAAACGCCGGCAAGGAGGTAACAAAAAACTACCGATACAATAGCGCGGTAAACCTGGGGCAAACTACCTTTTTGATAAGGTACCCGGGCGATATTAATAAAAGCTCGGTAATATTGTTCAAATTCAATGCGCCCGAAGATTTCATTTGGCGCATTCGCGGTGGCTTACGCGCAGCCGAAACTGCAAAAAACTCAAATGTGCTGGCCGTCCAGATGACGGATGCCAACCCACAATTTGCGGCAGACGCACTTAATGCCGTAATGAATGAGTATCTGATTTATGACCGCAACCGCAAAACACAATCGGCTACTCAGATGATCGATTTTATCGATAGCCAGTTAAAATACCTTTCAACCGAAGTAAAGGGCTCCGAAAAATCGATACAAACATTCCGCCAAAAAAACCGATTAATGGAGGTTAGTGCTGCAGCCAACGAGGCATTAGGTAAAGCCAAGGAACTGGAAGCACAACAAGCAATTTTAAAATTACAACTACTGGCCGTTGATGATGTAAGACAGAAAATTAGTAAAGAGAAAAACGACGTAAACCTCAATTTCGATTCGGGCAGTGGCCTGGTCGACCCCGGCCTGGGTTCTCTAATTACCAAGTTAGATAACCTGATAGATGAGCGTACAGCCCTACTGCGAACTTATAATTATAATTCGGCACCTGTACAAAACATCAATAAAAACATCCTTGCCATAAAAAACTCGGCTTTAATAAGCTTAAACGCTACCGCCGCTACCATAAAACGAAATTCAGATTATCTATCGGCACAGCTTTCGCAGGTAAATCAGCAAATATCAACCTTCCCCCGCGCGGAAAGCGAATTGATAAGCCTTCGGCGCGATTTTGAGATCAACGACAAAGTATATTCGTTCCTGTCAGAAAAAAAGCTTGAAGCTCAGATTACCCGATCTGGCATATTACCGGGGGCAACTATTATAGAAAGAGCACAACCCAACTATTCACCGGTATCTCCTGATGAGCACGATATACACCGTACTGCAATCATTTTTGGCTTGGTAACTGGCTTAGGGCTTATCATATTAATAAGGATATTAAACCCCTATATTTTTGATAAAGAAACAATTGAGAGCCTTACCACAATTCCGATTATCGGAGTGATCAGGAAATTCCCGGAGCAGCTTGACGATGACAACTCGCAGGTACTGGCCATAAGCAGGCCTAAATCTATCTTCGCCGAATCGGTGCGATCGGTCCGTACCAATTTAAATTTTATAGCATCAGAAAAGCAGAGTAAAGTTATTTGCATAACGTCAGAGGTAGCCGGCGAAGGGAAATCATTCGTAGCAGTTAACTTATCCAGCACCTTATCCTTAATTGATAAAAAGGTTGTTTTAATTGCGGGCGATTTGCGGCGCTCTAAAC
>CBFGNE010000622.1:0-3188 GCA_965649995.1 uncultured Mucilaginibacter sp. | reverse complement strand
TAAATGTATGGCAAAGGAAGTGGGGGTTGGTGACAACAGTATGTCAGCAATAGAAACGTCTTGCTGAATTTATTTCAGCATCCCACATGCAAGGTTGCCGTAATGCATAACGGTAATGTAAGGTGGCTACCTGCCGAGTGGGGTCGCGAAACAAGTCCGGGATGACGGGTTTGGATTTTTCGTCCTTAATTCCTCGCCACAATCTCACCCGCAATCGCTTTTATCTTATCCTTCACAAATTGCGGGCTTACGATCTCGGCCCTGTCGCCGTACATCATAAACCAGCGAACGAAGCCTTCTACCGACATGGTGAGGAAGGTCATCTCCACCTGTTGGGGCAGCTGCATTTCGGATACAAAGCCGTTGTAGTATTTTTGGTCGGTTATATACCGTGCTATCTCATTATCTACCCGCATTACAATGGTTTCCAGCTTATGCTCATAAGCGGTTTGCGCAATGTAGGCTTTCAATGTTGGGTGCTTACCTTCAAAAGTAAGCCCCGTTTCGGTAAGCGAGCGGATGCGGTCGGTACGGAAATCGCGGTAATCCTGCCGCATGCGGCAATACGCTATCATATGCCAGTAGCTGTCCAGGTAAAATATGCCAACCGGTTCTATATGGCGGTTTGTTTTTTCCTGGCTGTAGCCGGCCATATAATCTATGCAGAGTACCTTTTTATTGGCAATACCATTAAGGATGGGTTGCAGGTGGTCGTTATTATTAATGCGGCGCTGGGTTTGGCTTTTCAGCACTTCTATGCTGTTATCCATACTTTCCAGCAGGTCTTTTTCGGAAGTTTTGAGGATGGCCCTCACCTTGTACATGGCCGATTTATGCTGGGCGGCAGTAGAGGCATCGGTCATTTTCTCTACAAACTTCTCGGCAGTTAAAAAGGCTGTTGCTTCTTCGCGGGTAAACATGATGGGGGGCAGGCGGTAACCTTCTACCAGCGAATACCCTACCCCTGCTTCGCCGATAATGGGAATGCCGGCTTCCTCCAACGACCGTACATCGCGGTAAACCGTACGCAGGCTAATGCCAAACCGCTCGGCAATATCGCTTGCCTTTACCACCCTGCGCGATTGTAGCTGAATAAGGATTGCGGAGATACGGTCGATGCGGTTCATACCTCAAAATAAACGAAATTAAACTAATTTAGCCAAAACCGAGTTTAATAATTATGAGCGAACCTATAAACGATAAGATCATCACCTTTGAAAGTTATTACGACCCAATGCTGGCGCACATTATACGCACCCGGCTGGAGGATGCAGGCATCGACTGCTTTATGGCAGATGAAAACACCATAGGTGCGCAGCCTTTTTACAACCAGGCCATCGGCGGCATCAAAATAAAAATATTCGAACGCGATTTGGAGCGTTGCCGGGAAGTACTGTCGGAGGATAATGAATTGGGAGAATAGCCTGATCATTATCTAATGCCGAATATCGAACTCCCAATTTCGAATAACGAAGTAGAAAACTTCATCATTCATTATTGGACATTCGGTGTTCGATATTTAACCTCCGCCCCGTGGACATCCGCGGGACTTCTGTATCAAACCTGATACAAAAGCAGGTATTTATACCTGATTATTTTATATTAGCCACATGATCGACCGTCGTAAATTCCTTAAAGCAACCGCCGCAAGTGCCTCATTAGCTGCTATATCAAAATACAGCCTGGCTAAACCTGTTGGCGATAGTAAAAGCACTTCCACCGCAGGCAACCTGCCCATCGTAATATCTACCTGGGATTTTGGTATTGCCGCCAATAAGGAAGCATGGAAAACGCTTGCTGCGGCGGGCGCGCACAGGATGCGGGTGATGCGGGCGTGAAAATACCCGAGGCTGATATGAAAAACCATACCGTTGGACGTGCCGGTTACCCCGACCGCGACGGGCATGTTACTTTAGATGCATGCATTATGGATGAATTTGGCAACTGCGGATCGGTAGCGGCCATGGAAGATATTGCACACCCCATTACGGTGGCCCGTTTGGTGATGGAAAAAACGCCGCACGTAATGCTGGTTGGCGATGGCGCAAGCCAGTTTGCCGTAGAGCAGGGCATAAAGCGCGAAAAACTGCTTACGCCCGAATCTGAAAAAGAATGGAAGAAATGGCTGGTAAAAGCCGAGTACTCCCCAAAAATGAATATTGAGAACGACCAGCGCCCCGGCAGCAAATACAACCACGATACCATTGGTATGCTGGCCATTGATGCTAAAGGCAATATAAGCGGGGCATGCACTACCAGCGGCATGGCATTTAAACTGCATGGCCGCGTTGGCGACAGCCCGATAATTGGTGCCGGTTTATACGTGGATAACGAAGTGGGCGGCGCCACATCAACCGGTGTTGGCGAAGAAGTGATTCGCAACGTGGGCAGCTTTTTGGTGGTAGAACTGATGCGCCAGGGGCTATCGCCCGAGGATGCTTGTAAAGAGGCCGTAAACCGCATAATCCGTAAAAAACCGGAGACCGCAAAGAAGATACAGGTTGGCTTTTTGGCCATCAACAAAAAAGGCGAGTACGGCGCATATGCCATACAGGAAGGTTTCTCCTTCGCGGTATGCGATTCGAATAAACAGGACCTGTTAATTCCCGGCAAAAGCTTTTATAAAGACGAGAAGAAATAATTTGGTTCATGGAATCACAGTTGACGGTTCATAGCCGAAGGTTTATCTTTGTTGAGCTACTATGAACCATTAACTATGATCCAATTAGAAGTTTGCGCAAATTCTGTAACATCGGCGGTAGCTGCCCAGGAAGGCGGCGCAGTACGGGTTGAACTTTGCGAGAACCTTGCCGAAGGGGGTACTACCCCATCCTACGGGCAACTACTGCTTGCCCGAAAACTTTTACACATAAAACTTTTTGTATTGATACGCCCGCGCAGCGGCGATTTCCTGTATTCGGACCTGGAATACGAGGTAATAAAGGCCGATGTACGCAACTGTATAGAAGCCGGCGCGGATGGCGTTGTGATAGGCATCCTGAATGCCAATGGCACGGTAGATAAACCCCGCTGCCTGGAACTTGTGCGCATGGCCAAGCAATTCGGGCTGGGCGTAACCTTTCACCGCGCGTTTGATATGTGCGCCGACCTGTACCAATCCCTGGAAGATGTGATAGAGTTGGGCTGCGACCGTATCCTTACCTCGGGCGGCAAAAGCACCGCCATGG
>CBFGNE010000621.1:0-3189 GCA_965649995.1 uncultured Mucilaginibacter sp. | reverse complement strand
AGCCCGTCTTTTTGCCATTCAAAAATATCCCCACCGAAATACAAACGATCTTACCAAACTCCGCCCAAATGCCGGCCCGGTCGTAAAACTCCTCGCCGGTAGCCTCGTTGCGCTGCAGGCGGGTTTTGTGCGCCCAAAGTTCCTGCAAATGTTCGGGCACCTCAGCATGCGTTGCATATTGCGGTACGGTTTCTATATCCAAAACCATTAGGTTGCCCAGGTCGTATTGTTCAAGCATTTATTCGTAATTTCTAAATCTAAATTTAGGTTATTTATTTTTATCCAGCACCTCAAACTTAATACTGATGGTATTGCCGGATGCATCTACCAGCGTCAGTTTATGCTTGCCGGCCGATGGGTTTAGCGCCATTTGATGGAAAGTGCTGCTTTCGCCCACATATTTATCATCCAGGTGCCAGAAGATTTTAATGCCCGGCTGCCGGTGCGCAGCGTTGAACACCACCCGCCCGCGTTTGCCATCACCCTCTATAGGTACATATATTTTGGCGTTTTCCTTCGGATATATCAGCTCCATCGGGTTACCGTAATCGGCTTCGCCACAGCCGGGCTTAAATGGCGGCAGTACATGGTACTGGTAGTTTTTGGTTTTGTAATAATACTCCATAGATGGCGGCAGCACAAACCAGCTTTTGTTAACAATATTCTCCGGACTTTCGCAGTTACCCGTTACCTGGTATTTTTCATCGGGCGATAGATGTACCAGCCTGTGCCAGGGGCATGCCGCCGCTTTTAGCCCACTTTTTGGCACAAATTGCTCGGCAGTGTTGTTGCAATATTGCCCGGCGCGGTAGCCACTCTCTTTACATACGCTTATCTTTTCCATTTCGCCCATGGGCATGCCGAACCAATCGCGCGAGGCAGGCAGCAGCCGGAAGATCTCGAACAGGGCAGGGGCAGCGGTGTTGATACCCGTTAAGCCCGGGCGGCCTTCGCCATCGGTATTGCCCACCCAAACACCAACCACATATTTGGGCGTAACGCCAATAGCCCATCCATCGCGAAAGCCAAAGCTGGTGCCGGTTTTCCAGGCAATGCGTTGCGTGGAGCTGAACTGCTGCCAAAGCATTTCCTCGCCGGGGCGCATCACCTCTTCCATAGCTTGTAGAGTATAATACAGCGAACCGGCATCCAGCAGCCCGTTTTTCTCTAATGTAGGTTCAGCTTTTGGCGACAAGGCATAAACCGGCTGGTGGTAATCTTCGGGGTCGTATTGCCCTTTATATTTATTGTAATGGTTCAGCACCCGCGCCATATCGGCATAAATACCGGTAAGTTCCCAAAGGGTGTTTTCGCCACCTCCTAAAATAAGGGAGAGGCCGTAGTGGTCGGCAGGCTGTTTCAGGGTAGTAACCCCCGCCTTTTTCATCATATCATAAAAACGCTCGTACTTGTATTGTTGCAGCATTTTAACCGCTGGCACGTTCAGTGAGCGCGACAAAGCATTTGAAGCCGGCACAGCGCCATCATAACTCAAATCAAAGTTCTCGGGGTGGTAGCCTGCAATTTGCGTGGGCACATCGGGTATCAGGCTGTTGGGCAATATCAACCCATCGTGAAGCATCGAGGCATATAGCAGGGGTTTTAGCGTGCTGCCCGGACTGCGGGGCGCACCCACTACATCCACATCGCTCTCCATCTCCGGGTCTTCCCGGTGTGCTATATTGCCCGCGTAGGCGAGGGTTGCGCCAGTTTCTACATCCAAAACAACGGCGGCAATATTGTTGATATCGTTAGCCTTTAAAACGCGGTGGTGCTGCTCTAATATCTCTGCCACCTGTTGCTGCAGGTTGGTTTTTATGGTGGTGGTGATGCGTGTAAGCGCCTGTTGCTTGTTTTGATAGTCGGCTTTAAAGCGTTGCAGCAGGTGGGGTGCTAACTGGGGCAGGGGCACGGGCTTTTCGGGTACGGGCTCAAATTCGGCAAGTTTAGCGGTGGTGCTATCAATAATGCCTTGTGTATAAAGCCTGTTTAACAACAGGTTGCGTTTTTTTAAAAGGATGAGCCTGTTTTTGCCGGGATGCACCAGTGAGGGTGAATTGGGCAAAACTGCCAGCGCTGCCATCTCGCCCCAGGAAAGTTTATCCGGGCCGCGGCCAAAGTACCGCCATGCGGCGGCATCCAGCCCTATAACATTACTGCCAAAGGGGGCATTGCTGGCATACATGGCCAAAATCTCCTGTTTACTGTAACCAAGTTCCAGCCGCAAAGCCATAAATATCTCGCCTATTTTGTTGAGGATGGTACGTTTGTGGCGTGTGGAAAGGCGCATTACCTGCATGGTAATGGTGCTGCCGCCACTGGTAACCCTGCCCTTGCGGATGTTTTGCCGGATGGCCCTGCCGAAGGCCAATGCATCAAAACCCGGGTGGTGCTCAAAGCGTTTATCCTCAAAGGCGATAATGCATTGCTTAAATTTTTCGGGTACGCTATCATTATAGGGGAAGCGCCATTGCCCGTCGCGCGCTATGGATGCGCCCAGTAGTTGGCCGGCATCATCGTCAATTACAAAAGAAGTTGGGCTGCTGAAAAGCGGCTTGGGCAGGCAAAGCGCAAACCACAGGCTTAAAGCCAGTAAAATGCCTGTTATTATAATTACTTTTGGCTTTTTAAATTGATTTTTGAGGTGTTGCAGGCGTACTTGCATTAAATGCAGGGCGTTTAAAATACAGCCTGAAAATAGGCAAATTATCAATATTATTGGTGGCCCGGCCCATTTAAATTAACCACTACTTGGCAGATATCTTTCAGTTTAAACAATTTGCTGTAAACCAAAGCGGTTGCGCCATGAAGGTGAATACCGATGGCGTACTGCTTGGTGCATTGGCCACTGCGAATGAACCGAAAAGCATTTTAGATATTGGCACCGGCACCGGCGTAATTGCCCTGATGATGGCACAACGGTTCGACACTGCGATGGTTGACGCGGTTGAGATTGATGACGCTGCCGCGAAAACCGCCGGGGCAAATTTTCAGGAATCTAAATTTGCCCACCGGTTGGAATTATTCGCCATGGGATTTGAGGAGTATTTTGAAGCTCATCCCGATAAACAATACGATCTCATTGTTTCTAACCCGCCGTTCTTTTTAAACTCCCTCACCTCGCCGGGTGCCAAAAAAAGTTTGGCGAGGCATACTGATGATGCTTTTTTTGAAAGGTTGATAAAAGGT
>CBFGNE010000620.1:0-3190 GCA_965649995.1 uncultured Mucilaginibacter sp. | reverse complement strand
TAAAATCGTGCGTAGAGGCGGCTTCCTGGGCTACTTTAATAAACTCGGAGCCGATAACAGGCCAGCGCAGGTGCAGCCCATATTCATAAGCGTTTTCTTTTAATTCCTGCAGGGTATCCTCATCATCCAGCAACTCGTTAATGGTTTCTGCCAGCGCATCCGCATTTTTAAAATCGAAGAGGCGGCCGCGGCCATCTGCCAATAGCTCGGTAGCGTGCCAGTAAGGGGTGGATACCACCGCTGCGCCCGAACCAACCGCATAGGACAAGGTGCCACTGGTAATTTGCGCTTCGTTTAGGTATGGGGTTACGTATAAATCGCAGGCTGTAAGGTAATCTATCAGTTCATCCTCTGCCACAAACTTGTTGATGAAGGATAAATGCTGCGATACTTTTAACTGGGCAGCCAGGCTTTTCAGGTGGTCGCGGTATTCCTCGCCCGAATGTTTTACCACGCCCGGGTGGGTATTGCCCAGCACCACGTACATCACATCCGGGTGTTTTGCCACTATTTTTGGCAGTGCCTTTATAACGGTTTCCAAGCCTTTGTTGCGGCTTATTAAGCCAAAGGTTAGCATTACACGGTGGTTTTTAAATGGCGTTAAGCTTTTAACCGGGTTTACTTCGGGCGCTTCCAGGTCGGGTACGCCGTGCTCAATAATCTGAATTTTCTCTACCGGGATATCGTAAATGTTCACCAAAAATTCAACAGCACGTTTGCTCATTACAATGATCTTTGACGATTGCTCTGCAATTTCGCGGATGATGATCCGCTGTACGTAGCTGGGGTCTTTTAGGATAGTGTGCAGTATGGATATCAGGGGCTTCTCTAAACGGTTGATAAGGGGCAGTATATAAATACCGCTTTCGCCGCCGTAAATGCCAAACTCATGCTCCAGTATCACCGCATCAACAGCGCTGGTATTGATATAATTTGCTGCGCGGATATAATCCTTTTGGTGGTTTTGGCGGATAACGTATTTAACATCCTCCGGGTATTCGTATTCCTGAAGGTTTTCAGAGTCGTTAAGCGCGACAACGAAACCGCCTTCGAGCAAGGTTTTCCTTTTTGGGAAATTTGCGTTGATGGCGTGCATCAGGTTTTGATTAAATGTAGCAATGCCGCATTCGCGGGGCGGATAGGTTGATATATATGCGATTTTCATAGTAGTTGTTTGCTGCCGATAAATTTTGTTTTTGGTGATACAATTTGCCCTCTTGACCCAAAAAATATGCATCGTGACCTGTAAAAAGGTATTTATGCGTGGAAAAAGCAATATCTATACGGGCGTAACCCATAAAGCATAAACTATACCAATTAACTCGTAATAAAATTTGGTGACCGCGTTTTTACAGTCAGATTATAGTAATAATTAAATTGAGAGGTGGCGTAAAGGCGATCCAATTATTAAAAACCTGCGGGCAGGTATTTAAATAATTGTGATTTAATGCTTTATTAAACCACAAATTATACAGAGGAAAGTATTACAGCATGCAGATGAAGAAACACAAATATCCGCTGGGCCTTGCATGGCTATTCGGCAGCTTAAAAAAACGGCCTTTATCTTCGCAGTAAAAAAACAGCAATAAAATAAAAAATCCTGCCCAAAAGGGAGCAGGATTTTTTGATTGTTATATAGCAATTATGCCCAGAGGTTGGCCGGGTAAGTGCCATTAGCTACTAAGTCTGATATGCTTTTTTGTACAATAGGCTTGTCTTCTTTGTATGTAACGCCAAACCATTTTGCATCGGTAGGGATAACTTCAAAAGATGCCTCGCCGCTTTTTATTAAACCATCTGCCACCAACGGGATAAAGAACTCGGCCTTAGGGTTGGTTTTATTGGCTTCCACAAAAGCTTTAAACATTGGCTCGCTTTGTTTAAAAACGGCCGGGGTAAAGCCCCAGAAATTCATAGACACGCGGGTATCGGGCGCTAAAGGGTATTCCTTATCATCTTCTTCGTAGGCAACGGTACCGTCTTCTTTAAAGTAAACTTTAAGGCGCTCGTTAATGGCAACCATTTTACCATCCTCTACCTGGCACACACCGCGCGATACCGAACCATGGTCGGAAAGGGTACGGTCTACCTGGTAACCGATGATGGAATATTTATCATCAGCAACTTCGGTAGTTAAAAAATCAGCCATTTTTTTAAAAGCATCGTATCCGTAAAAATCATCGGCATTTATAACACAAAACGGCTCTTTTACCTGGTTGCGGGCGGCTAAAACAGCGTGGGCGGTTCCCCATGGTTTTGCGCGCTCAATTTCTTCGTCTATACCAAAAGGCTTAAGGTCGTAACTTTGGAAAACATAATCCGTTTCTACCTTGCCTGCCAGTTTAGGCTCAAAAATAGCTTTGAAACTATCTAAAAACTCTTCGCGTATGATGAACGAAATTTTGCCAAAACCGGCGTTAATTGCATCGTAGATAGAATAGTCGATAATGGTTTCGCCGTTAGGGCCAAAGCCATCTACTTGTTTCATGCTTCCATAGCGGCTGGCCATCCCTGCAGCTAAAATGAGTAAGGTAGGTTTCATGTTTTTTTTATGAGAATTTTATAGTTAGACTTAAGTTATTAGCAATAATAGCGAATTTATAGATAATTATTAATAATTACTTAAAATATCTGAAATCTTGCCCTGCTTTTATGTTCAGCAGGCTTTCGTAAATAAGCCGTATTACGTTATCTACATCATCTTTATGGATCATCTCCACAGTTGTGTGCATATAACGTAATGGCAACGATATCAAGGCCGAGGGCACGCCGTCGTTAGAATAGGCGAAGGCATCGGTATCGGTACCGGTGCTGCGCGATGACGCCTGGCGCTGGAAGGGGATATTCGCTTTTTGTGCCGATTCTATCAGCAGTTTGTTTAGATTGTTTTGTACGGCTGGGGCGTAAGATATTACAGGGCCTTTACCACAGCTCAGGTCGCCCTGGGTTATTTTGTTGATCATTGGGGTGCCGGTATCATGCGTAACATCGGTAACAATGGCCACGTTTGGTTTTATGCGATGGGCTATCATTTCGGCACCGCGCAACCCAATTTCTTCCTGCACGGCGTTTACAATATATAAACCGAACGGCAGGGTGATGTTGTTCTCTTTTAGTAAACGGGCAACCTCGGCAATCATAAAGCCGCCTGCGCGGTTATCCAGTGCGCGGCCCACGTAGTAGCGGTTGT
>CBFGNE010000619.1:0-3194 GCA_965649995.1 uncultured Mucilaginibacter sp. | reverse complement strand
TTATAAAGGCGCGATGTTTCCATGGGAAAGTGCCGATAGTGGGGTAGAAGAAACACATGTTTGGGCACTAAGCGGCCCCTTTGAGCACCACATTACTGCCGATGTGGCCAATGCCGCCTGGAATTACTATTGCGTAACCCAGGATAAAGAATGGCTGCGCGAAAAGGGTTGGCCGCTGTTGTCGGCTACCGCCGATTTTTGGGCAAGCCGTGTAGAGCGCAACGGCCCTGGCCACTATGATATCAAAAACGTGGTTGCTGCCGATGAATGGGCGGAGAACATTGATAATAACGCCTTCACCAATGCCGCCGCACAGGTTAATTTGAAGAATGCCAGCGCTGCTGCTAAGGTGCTGGGAATCAATGCGAATCCGGATTGGATGAATGTGGCAAATAACATCCCCATCCTGAAAATGGATAACGGTGTAACTCAGGAACATGCCACCTACAAAGGCGAGGGCATTAAGCAAGCCGACGTGAACCTTTTGGCCTACCCGCTAAAAACCATCACCGACCCGGCACAGATAAAAAAAGACCTGGAGTACTACGAAACCCGGGTACCCAACGAAGGTACCCCCGCCATGACGCAGGGTGTATTTGCCTTATTGTACGCACGCCTCGGCAACAGCGAGAAGGCATACCACTGGTTTAAAGATGCTTATGAGCCAAACCTTAACCCGCCCTTCCGTGTGATAGCAGAGACCAAGGGTGGTACCAACCCGTATTTTGCAACCGGCGCAGGTGGTATTATACAGGCCATGCTGATGGGTTTTGGCGGCTTGGATATAACGCCAACCGGCATTGTACAAATAAAAAGCAAGCTGCCGACTAACTGGAAATCGTTGAAAATAACCGGGGTAGGGGTAAATAAAGCAACCTATACGGTAAAGTAACACCCCGTTACCATAAGAAACGAACAGCCCCCGCCAACCAGTTTTGCAAGTTGCGGGCGGTAAAACTGTACGAAATTTATTTTACGTACAACTTCGTACAGTTCGTACAAAATTTTGTTGAATTCGTACAGTTTCGCACAACTTCGTACAGTTTCGTACAAATCCGTACAGTTTCGTACAACTTCGTACAGTAAAATGGCGGTTGGTGAAAATCTGCGAAAATCTGCGTTTTTCTGTGGTTTTTCGGTGCTTTTAGGGATTAAATTTTTCTTAATTCCATTCTTTCTGAAAAAGGAAGATCGGGCATTTTTTTGTCAGCTGTAAGGCTATGTTATCGATACCTAACTAAAATTTGGGTATTAACATAATTAGCATTTATACTATCGAATTTTAAGAAATCCTCATAGGAATAGTCAACTTTATCTAAACGCTCCCTGGTCACAAATGGCTTTTTATAATAAACAGCTTGCATAATATTTGTGTGTTTAGGAACATTGAACACAAGTTTTGCAAAGTATGATGAATCTGGCTTAATTGGCAAAAACGGCCCGACCCTAAACTGATTAAAATAGGTGTATTGCTGTTGATCTTTCACTGTTTTGTCTGGCTTGTAGCCATCGATTTTTTCGCGTTGTATAAAATTCGAAAGGGAACACATTTTTGTAATTATAATAATAAGTGATACTGTATTTAGCCTGATTTGTTGTTTCAATATGTAGTGTATCGTCATTGTTTGTATAATCTGCGGAATACTGCTCCGGAACATAAATGGTGCTGTCGGTTTTGTTTATTATTTTAACATAAACGGTGTCGTTCTCCGTAAGGCAAATTAGCGACACGTGTTTCTGCCTGATTTTATTTTTTTGACTTGCGGGGCTGCAGGAAAAAATAAGTGCGCAAATTAGTATTGTAAATGGGATTTCTCTTTTTTTCATGTTGTGTTTAGCGAGCGGTAGCGTTACAAAGATCAAGTATTTGCAATTGGACGATCTGGATCGATATCATGGATGTAAACCCTCGAACACCTTACCCACATAGTCATCCAAAAGTATATACAGTACCACTACGATTAAGCAGGCGATGCCGGCATAAGTAATTTTCCTTTCGATTGAGATGGCTCTATCGATACTTTTAAAATCGTGGTTGACGGCGGTGGCAACGCCTGCAGGGTTGTAAGATTTCAAGAATGTAATAGTATCCTGGTTATCGCAGTTATCCACCTGTTTTTTATTTGCATTTGCTAAAAACGTTTTTGATACCGGAACAGATTCGATCATATAAATATCCTGGAGCATGTCAGTTATCAAACCCCAATCGTTATCGCTTATAACAGCCTGGTCTTCTTTACGGTTCAAACGAGCAAAGTGATCCGCGTCGCCACCATACCTTTTATATATCTTTAACTTATTTAAAGTGATCATATAGCTATTTGGTTGGCGGTGGTGACGTCGCCACAACTTTTTTTTCGATACTAATACGCCCGCCTTTCCCCGCAAGGCTGTGTCCCCACCGCCGTTGGCAGTGAAATTTCTCCGCACGTCATTATGAGGTACGAAGCAATCTCCCGATAAGCAGGGTCATTTTGCAAGTCCGCTTGTCCTGCCTAGAGGTTGCTTCGTACCTCGCAATGACGTGATGGCTAAAAATCGTAACCCCCACCGCCGTTTGCTGCACCAACCCAGCGATAGGGATAGCAGCGGAAACCCCGGAATGAAGTCCCCACTTCTATCAGTGGGGACGAAATGAGGAGTTGCAGCGAATAGCCCGGGCCAAAGGCATCGCCATCAATCAGTTGGCAGTTTTCAGTTAGCAGCCAAGACCTTTCTCCTTTTACCTTTCTCCTTTTACCTTTCTCCTTTTGCCTTTTACCTTCTCCCTACTCCCCCTTCTTCTCCTCAAAATTATACCGGTTCATCAGTTTCAACAGCACCCCGTTCGTCCAGCCGAAGCCGTCTTGCAGGGGGTATTCGCCGCCGCCGGCGGTGAGGCTGGTATCTACTACGTTGTATTTCTCCAGTAGTTTGCCGGTTTGTTTAAACACGCGGATATTGAGGTTCATCCAGCGGGTGGCTATGTCTTTGGCCAGTACATTGTAGCTGTAGTTTTCTAAGCCGTCTATAGCCATATACTGCAGGGGTGCCCAGCCGTTTGGCGCATCCCATTGCTGGCCGCTAAAGTTTAGGGTGGTAACCAGGCCGCCCGGTTTCAGGAAGTTGGCTTTCAACCCGTCGGCGATTTTTTTGGCCTGTAAAGGTGTGGCAATTTTAAACTCCAGCGGGAAAACTGCCGCCAGGGTTGGTAT
>CBFGNE010000618.1:0-3196 GCA_965649995.1 uncultured Mucilaginibacter sp. | reverse complement strand
ATTGTTTTTAAAATACTTATTCGTAAATTCAAAAACCCAATTAAACCTCTTATTTATGAAAAGCGTAAAACACATCCTGGCCCGCAAGGGGAGTGCCGTTATTGCTGTGCCATCCGATACCACTGTATTAAACGTGCTTAAGCTAATGGCCGAAAAAAACATAGGTTCTGTAGTGGTTACCAACAATGGCCAATACATAGGGCTGGTAACCGAGCGCGATTATGCCCGTAAAATTATTTTGATGGGTAAACACTCCGACGACACTACCGCCGGTGATATCATTAGTACCGATTTGCCACGCATCACCCCAAGATCGTCTGTAGAAAGCTGTATGATACTGATGAGCGAAAACAATATCCGCTACCTGCCGGTTTTTGATGATGACGATGAGCTTTGCGGTATTATTTCTATTAACGATGTGGTTTACGAAACCATCCACTCCCAAAAAGAAACTATCGAGCAATTACACAGTTATATACAATCTACGTAGGCCGGCTCTAACTAAAACAAGCTGCTATTGAGGAAACTCTAATACAAATTCAGTGCCTTGGTTTAGGGCACTGTTTATACCTATGGAACCACCCAGGCTTTCAACCTGGGCTTTCACCATAAATAAGCCCATGCCTTTGCCCTCAACACTTGTATCAAACCGTTTGTAAAGCCCAAATATTTCGTTGCCATGCTTAGAGGTATCAATGCCGCGCCCGTTATCGCAGTATTTAATAACAATACGTCCGTTGGTTGCGCCCGTGCTTATTTTTATTATCGGCGCTACAGCTGGCTTGCGGTATTTTACGCTGTTTAATATCAGGTTATAAAAAATACTGTGGATAAAGCTCTTTAACGAATTCATTTCTTCCACTTCAAAATCCGTTTGGATAGTTACCTTTTCCTTATCAATTAAATGCCATATGCTAAATTTAATATCATCTACCAACTGAGGCAGGATAATGGCCTCAATATTTTCGTTTGCCATTTGGCCTATCTGTAAAACATGGTTAAGATCGGATATAATATCATCAAGCTTTGTAGCAGAATAGCTTATGCTGTTGGTTACCCGGGCAATATCTTCGTCGTCTGCGCCAAAGCCGGGCAGTAACGACGATAGCCCGATGATATTGGCTACTGGAGCCCTTAAATTATGCGATATAATGTAAGTAAACTGCTCCATCGCCTTATTGCGCTGTAACAGATCGGCGGTTATCTTTTCACGCTCTATTTCACTTAGCTTTTGCTTGGTGATATCGCGAGAAAAGCAGGAGAGGCCAATAACCTTTTCGGTTTCCCAGATAGGGTTGATGGAATAGCTGAGGTAAACCTTTTCGGGGCCGAAAGTATACTCGTTTATAAATTGTTGCGTTTCGCCATTTAATGCCTTCGCATATATCGCTTTCCACTTTTCGCCCATCTCGGCATCAAAACCGCTGATAAGGGCTAATGTGCTCGAACCTGTTACAATATCAAAACCGTAAACATGCTTGATGGTTGTTTTAAATAACTGGTTGTAAGTAATAACTTTCAAGTCGCGGTCGAGCGAGTAAACCAGGTCTGTGGTGTTTTCTATAATGGCCGATAAGTTGGCTTCGGAGAGTTTTAAGGCATTCTCCTGAACTTTGCGCTCAGTGATATCGGTAAGCATCGCCAGCGTACCCAAATAAGTGCCGGCGTTATCAAACAGTCCGTTAGTGGCAACAATGCAATAAACTACTTCACCATCCCTTTTTATAAAAGTAGATTCGTGGGTTTCGGTGATGCCAAGTTTTCGCTGGCGTGTGCGCTCAATGGTACTTATTTGCCCGGGCTCATCTTTAAAATCTAAATTACGTTTACCAATAATTTCCTCTGCGGGATAACCCAGCATATCGCAAACTTTTTTATTTACAAAAGTAGTTACAAGGTTCTCGTCTATTATCCAAATACCTTCCTGTGCAGTTTCTACAATTTGCTTATAGCTTTGTTCGTCGAGGCTGAGTTTGGTTGTTGAGGCAGCTTGATTTAAAGCGGCTACAATGGCACCAGGCAAAGTATCAATATGCTCTTTTAAAATATAGTCGAAAGCTCCCAGCTTTATAATTTTAACAATTGAAGAGGTTGAGTAACCTGCGGCTGAGCCAGTAAATACGATAAGGGGGATATTGGCCCTATATTCGCGAACAATGGCTAAAGCCTCAATAGCACTAAAACCGGTTACAGCGTCGTCGGCAATAATCAGTTGAGGGGCAAACCCGCTAAGCGCAGCAACATAATCCGGCTTGTTTTTAACAGCATATATGTTGCATAGCACCCCCGTATTTTTAAGCAAATCACCAACCCTTGCTGCGTCGCCGGCAATGCATTCCAAGTATAGTATTTTAGTTTTCAATGCCACCGGTTAAAAAGGGAAAAACAGCAAAGCTTGTACACAATACTAAACAAAAAAAAGCAAGTAAAACCAAATAAAAATACACGGTTATTTGACCTAAGTCCGCTCCGGATATCCGAAACATGCAGTAATTATTGATGTGGTTTTTTGGGGCTTAATTCGTTTGTAAACACCTGAAAAAAATGTGTGTTTTTTTTTTGCTTTGTTAGTTTTATTTATTTGTAACTTCATCATTACCAATTATAAACATTCTTAAAAAAGGAGGCATCATGAATATGGTTCAAAAAGTAGAACATTGGGGTGATCTTCATCACCCAAAATGGCTGGATATTGTCCGCATTATTTTGGGGGTGATCATTTTCAGCAAAGGAGTTATATTCATCAGCAGTACAGGCGTACAGCAAGATTGGATATTTCAAAATAAAACCTTTGGCGGTTTGGGGCTTATGGCGGTTGTACTGATACACGTTATTGCTTTTGCCCACGTAATAGGAGGGTTGATGATATTATTGGGCCTGCTTACCCGCATGGTGGTAGTGATACAAATGCCCATTGTATTGGGTGCCATACTTTTTGTGAATATCACCAAAGGCCTGTCGTTCCTCAATACCGAACTTTGGCTGTCTATAACCGTCTTCCTGCTATTGGTTTTGTTTTGGATAGTGGGCTCTGGCAAGTTCTCTGCCGATAACTGGATAAGGGAAACCAACGACCATCAGCATAGGCACCGGCCATAAAATACTTTTCAATGTTTGAGAAACCCGGGTGCCGTGCAGGTATCCGGGTTTTATTTTATTTTAGCCTGCTGATTGCTAAACCTTAACGCATGAAATT
>CBFGNE010000617.1:0-3209 GCA_965649995.1 uncultured Mucilaginibacter sp. | reverse complement strand
CCTGGCAAGCAAAGGCGCACATGCAATGGGAGCTGATAAGGCCGAGCAATTACTGCTTGCTGCCAATAAAGCAGGTAAAGACCACGACTTAAACAAGCCTGTAGCCAGTACAAACCTTACCCTTGCAGCGCTTTACATTGCACAAGGGAAGTTTGACGATGCCAGCCGGATTGTAACCGAAGGCCAGGCTTATGCTAAGGTATTGAAAGATGAAAAACTGACCAACGATTACAATTACATCATCTACCAGCTGGAATCGAAACGGAAGAATTATGAGAAAGCATTGTACTATATGCAACTTATTTTCCGCCAGGATAGCCTTATCCATAGTTCCAACGAGTCGACCCAGATCAACATGCTGCAGGAGCAGTACAAGCAGGCTGCCATGCAGCGCGAGAAGGATGCCATAATCCTGCGCCAGCAAAATGACAGGATAAAATTTTGGGCCGTAACCGTGGTTGCCGGCCTTTTGCTTGTGGTGATAGCCTTATTGGTAACTAATGTGAAACGTAAGGCAAATACAAACGCCAAACTAACCGAACTAAACGATGAAGTATCTAAGCAGAAAGACAACCTGGATAGGGTGAACCACCACCTGGAGGAAATAATAGATGAGCGCACCAAGGACCTGCAGGTAAAAAATAAAAAACTATCAGACTACTCTTCCTACCTTTCGCACCAAATACGCGGGCCTATTGCCACCCTGCGTGGTTTAATGAACCTGGAAAAGGAAGGGTTGGTTGATGAAAAAGAATGCATTAAGATGATGGATAAGTGCGTATCAGATATCGACCAGAAGATCATCGAAATGAGCGATATGCTGAACGATAACGGCAAAACGGTTTTTTAAACTAAATATAAATTAGTTTAATGCCGGCCAGGTGCTGTGTATCTGCGCTTCTATCAACCCCAAATACACACAATACATGGATATCATGTGCAGGATAAGTAGCTGCCTGTGCCTGCGGTAGCCCTGTGTTTCAAACGCCAGGGTTTCTTTGCCTGCTGTTACAAAAAATTGTACCTCGCCTTTCCGTGGCTTAAATCTCGATCGGGGCAGATCGAAAGCTTTTACCTTCAGTTTGGTTCGCGGGTCGTGGATGGTGCCGTCTTTAACTGCATCAGCGCCCGAAATGGATATCATGTAGTTCGACATAGCATTTTGTTTTATGCTTGCTTTAGTACAATTATTCATCCAAAGGGTGCAAATAAAATGTATTGCCCAAAAAGAATACAAAAAAAGCCCGGAAATTTCACCCTGCTTAATTATGTTAATTTTTGCTTAACTTATTTAAACCGGGTGAAATTGCCGGGCGGCCTATAAAAAAGTAACTGTTGTTTTTACTAAACAGTTATACAAATTCGATTATACCGAAACGTGATTTTTGTTGAGCAATTCTTCGTAAAGCAAAATTACTTTGCGTTGCAGGCTAGTAATTTCCGTTTCCCTGTCCAGTAGTTTCTTCTGGATGATGTTGAGGTTTACATCCTGTGTGCTGGGCTCTTCTACATATTCCAACGAAAGGAGGTTCACTACACTCACCTCAAAAATGTTGGCTATCTGCTCCAGCCTCGATAGATTGATGTCGGTAACGCCGGTTTCAATCTTTGAAAATGCAGGGATAGAAATGCCTAAACGGGTGGCAACATCTTCCTGGCTCCAGCCACGTTCGTGGCGCAGGGTGCGGATGTTTTTACCAGCCGACTTGTTTGTTTTCTTTTTTATAGTTTCGCTCATCATGTACATAAAAATTAATTAATGGGAAAGGGGTATTAACTACTAACCAAATCCAATGCCATTAATTAAAAAGTGCATCCATTGCGTTATATTAACACAACATTAAGCTAAGGTGAAAAAACTGTGGAATTACTTCTACACTCGATGGGAATAAAACGTTACTCTATCCCGTTTATGATGCTCAGTTTTGCAAACTTCAGCAACAATTGCTGCTTTTACGTCGGGCTTGTTGCCTTCCAGGTTAATTACCTTGCCAAACCCAAAGCGTTCGTGCTCTACCTGCATGCCCACCTGCAGGTTGGAGGTATCAGAAACCCTGAAATCCTTAGATACCACATGCGCTTTGGCCAGTATGGAAGTTGTTTTAACCGGCGGGGGCGTAGTGGCAACCTTCGGTTTTGAGAATGTATCGCCTTTTGTATCGGGTTTACGGCTCCAGGCGTTGCGCTCATCATCAAAAAATGAGCTTTGCGCAGGTTTGGCCGAGAAATCCAGTTCGAGGTACTTGGCATCTATTTCATCTAAAAAGCGGCTCGGCTCGCAGTTGATGAGCGTACCGAACTTGAAACGGGAGGTAGCATAGCTGATGCTGAGCTTGCGCTCGGCGCGGGTAACGGCCACGTAAAACAAGCGGCGCTCTTCTTCCAGATCGCTGCGCGAGTTGAGGGACATTTGCGAGGGGAACAGGTTCTCTTCCAGCCCCACCACAAATACCTGCGGAAACTCCAACCCCTTGGAGGAGTGGATGGTCATGAGCGATACCGTATCGGCGTCTTTGTTTTTATCCTTATCGTCGTTAGTTAATAAGGCTATATCCTGCATAAAAATATCCAGCCCTTTTTCTTCGATATCTTCGCGCTCCGAGAACTCTTTGATACCGTTCAGCAGTTCCTGTATGTTTTCGTAGCGGTTAAGCCCTTCTACAGATTTATCTTCGTACAAATCTTTTAATAAGCCCGAATGCTGCGCAATGTATAGCGCGGCTTCGTATGCCCCCTGGTTTTTGGCCAACACCTGGAAGCTTTGTATCATAGCCGCAAAGGCGGATAAAGATGCAGGCGCTTTCTCTATATAGCGGTTGGGCTGCAAAATAATATCAAACGGCGTGAGGTTGTTTTTGTCGGCCGCCACAATGATCCTGTCTACAGTTGTATCCCCAATACCACGTTTTGGGTAATTGATAACACGTTTCAGGGCTTCCTCGTCATTAGGGTTAAAGGTAAGGCGGAAGTAGGCGATGAGGTCTTTTATCTCCTTGCGTTGATAAAACGATAAGCCCCCGTATATTTTATAAGGGATATTTAACTTCCGCAAAGCCTCCTCCATCGAACGCGACTGTGCATTAGTACGGTACAAAATGGCGAAATCGTGCCATTTCATGCCGTTGGCGCTGCGGTCCTGCATAATGGTATCGGCCACCATTTTGCCTTCTTCGTTATGGTAATACATTTTCTCAAACCTGGCATCCATT
>CBFGNE010000616.1:0-3212 GCA_965649995.1 uncultured Mucilaginibacter sp. | reverse complement strand
CGTGTTAACTTCGCGCGGTAATACTTCTGAATAAGCGGGGAGTAGTAAAACGTCGTCGTAAGTTAATCCTTCGGCAACAAATTTAGATGGGTCTAACTGCATAGCAAATAATTATATTGGAGTTATTATTTGCCGGGCAAAGATAGATGTTTATTTCGGATTTCGGAATTTAGATTTCGGAATTTTATAATCCTGACAATACTTTGATGTATAATTGCCATTCACCATTAAATTAATCAACAGGGCAGGTAAATACGCCCTGCTGATTAACCTTCATGAACTACTTGCCCGGATGATTACTGCTGAACGAATCGCGGAACATTTTCCAGCCCTTGGCAGTCTTTTTCCAAAGTACAAGGTATTTGCCATCGTCGGCCATTTTTCCGGTTGCATCGCGCAGCTGCCATAGCCCCTCTTCGGTTACGTATTCTTTGCCATCGCCATAAACGGCTGTGGTGATGAATTTTCCGCCGCGTACACCAATTTTATCGTATGCATCTTTAAAAAATTCATTTGCCCCTTTCGTTCCCTTAAACGTGGGCGAGCTTGGGGGCATGATAATACAGTCGTCGGCATAACTATTCACAAAAATAGCTGCATCGTTTTTTATAAATGCCTGGTAATATATACTATTGCTCTTTGCTATAGCCCTTTTGGCCTCTGCCAATTCTTTTGATGTTTGTGCCAGGCTTTGGGTGCTGTAAACGCATACCGTTAAAAAAGTAAGAGTAGCCGCAATTTTGTAGATTTTCATTGTTTTTTTGAATTGATAATTTAATTTTTCGATATCGAACTCAAAAATACTGAAGGCACATTCCCGCAAATTGAACAAAACGGAACTGTTTTATTGTTGCAGTAAAAAACTGTTGGGCGCGTGGGCGGATGGTGTGTTGCCGGTGAATGATTTAAAGTCGCGGATAAAATGCGACTGATCGGCATAACCGCATTTGTAAGCAACGGATGTTAAAGAATTGCCGGGTTTCGCAAAGTGTTTAAGGCTTAGCTGAAAACGGTTTATCCTGCTATAAATTTTGGGCGTAATGCCTGTTTGCTGTAAAAATATTTTTTGCAGGTAGCGTGGTGTGATGTTATAGCTGCCGGCGATAGCCTCGATGTTATCGTTATAAAAGCCCCGTTCCATATCGCGGATAACCCGGCCAATCAGTTCGGTTTTGTCGTAACGTTTCTTTTTTTGCGACAAGCGGCCGATCAGGAATGCTTCTATTAGTGCTATTCGTGTGCTTAAAAGTGCTGTTTCCTGCAAACGGGAATGCAATGTGCTGATGCTACTGCCTGCTATCAAGCTAAGGTCGAATATTTGGTTATTCAATGCACTTAGGTCCTCATGCAGGAATTTGCTTGCTGTGTGCGGGTAAAACCTTATGCCAAGCATATAGCTGGTGCTATGGCAACTGATGGTAACCGGGCGGGTAATCTGCGAAAGCAGCTCTACCGATGGGTCTGTTTGGGCCTCTCCCCCAGCCCGGGAGTGCCAACTGCCCTCGCCAAGGTTAAAAACAAATTCGATATTACCGCCGGGGTAAAGGGTATCAGAAAATTCACCGTGCTGCTTTTTCTCTATAATAAAGTAACACTTTACATAGGGTTTAAGTATATCAGCCGGTTGCAGTTCCGTGTATTCCATCGTACATTTTAATACTTCCCAACAATAACCTTATAAAAGTTCTCAAAGTCCCAGTACTTATTGGCAAGGGCCTTTAAATCTTCAGCAGAGATATTTTTTACGGTTGAAGTATAGCGTTCGTAGTAATCGTAATCCAGCCCTGCAAAATACAGGTTTTTGAATTTATCGGCATGCGAAAAAACATTCTCCAGGCTACCCAAAAGCGATCCCAGCATAAAATTGCGCACCAACGACAGCTCCTCTTCCGGTATCAGATCGGTTTTCAAAAGGTTCACTTCCTTTTCTATTTCGGTAACGGCCGAGCGGCAAACATCTGCCCCTACTTCTGATGCGATGAAGAACGAACCAGTTTGCTTAAAGGAGCTCATGCCCGAGCCGATGCCATAGGTGTAGCCTTTATCCTCGCGAATATTGGCCATCAACCGCGAGCCAAAATAGCCGCCCAGTACCGTATTCAATACCTGCGTAGCCGGGAAATCGGGATGCGTGCGATTGATAAATGGCACGCCTATGCGGATAGCCGACTGCAAGGCCGCGGGCTTCTCGGTATAAAAAAAGCGTTCTGTAGCTGGTGCAAGTGGCGGTTGCATGGTATCGGCAGGTAGTGCCTGGTTATCCCAACCCTTCTCAAAAGTATCGCTTAATAAGTCGAGCGCCTGCTGATCCACTTTGCCTGCAATTACAAGGGTGCAATTACCAGGCTGGTACATTTGTTTAAAATGCGCCTGCAGGTCGTCGCGTTTAAGGCTTTTAAAATCTTCCGGCTCGGCGGCAAGCCCGTAAATGGTTTCGCCGTTAAGCGCTTTATTGAAAATGCGGCGGGCCACAAAATCATTCTTTTGCAAGCTAACCTGTAGTTTCTGTTGTTGGTTGCGCACAAAGGTTTCCAGTTCCTTTTCCGGGAAAACCGAGTTAGTAATAATATCTTTTATTACCGGCAGTGTGCTTACCAAATGTTTGGTGAGCGTATAAAGCGTTACCTGCGAATAGTCGTAACTATAATCTACCTGTAAAAATGCGCCATAAAAATCAATGGTATCTGCAATTTGTGCGGCGTTCATTTTGCCCGTGCCATCGGTGAGCATGGTATTGGTAGCTACGTTTAGCAAGGGCTTTTCCGGATTGAAGCGCAGGTTGCCAAAGATCCATTCTATCCGCACCAGCTCTTGCCCGCCCGAATTAAAGGCATAAACATTGCAGCCGTTGGCTAACTTTTTATGCTCGGGCCTTATTAAGGTTATATTTTCTACACCGTTAAATTGCGGTGCCTGTTTTCTGTTTAAGACTGTCATTGAGTCATTTGGTCATTGAGTCATTATCTGCATTGATGCATAATGACAATTCTGTTAATTTTTTAATTCTGTCAATTCTGATTCTGACACTTCTTCTGTCTTCTCCGCGAGATAGATCATGGTCGACGAATTATCTTTCCTGAACAATTTATTGGCCTGCTCTTTTATAGCTGCCGGTGTTACCGCCAGGTATTTCGCGGCCTCGTGGTTAAAGTTTTCGGCATCGCCCATCAATTCGTACATGGCCAGGTTCATAGCCTTATCCAACAGCGACA
>CBFGNE010000615.1:0-3216 GCA_965649995.1 uncultured Mucilaginibacter sp. | reverse complement strand
GGAAGTAAACACTTCCCTGCGCGCGCGGGTTGGCCCGTATCAAACGCAGCTGGTTGGGTATTTCCGAAGGGTTTTTGTAGGCCGGGCTGCGCGGCTCGTAATAACGGTACGGTGCCTGCCCCACATACAAATGGCGGTTATAGGTGTTGTTGCTCCACCAATCAAGTAACTTATCAAAAGCAGCCAGGCGGTTTCCAATTTGCCAATATATCTGCGGGTTTATATAATCTATCCAACCTTCCTTCATCCATTTACGGGTATCGGCAAAGTTTTCGATGTAGGATGAGCCTCCGTTGGTTTCAGATCCATCCGGGTGCTGGCTTTTGTTGGCCCAAATTCCAAAAGGGCTAATCCCGAATTTCATGTGCGGCTTGTATTTATGGATGCTGTCGGCAAGCATGTGTATCAGCTTATCAACATTGTCGCGCCGCCAATCTTTTATATTGTCAAAATCGCCACCGTACTCTGCATAGGCATCCGCATCATTTATGGCTTGCCCCCGCACGGGGTAAGGGTAAAAGTAATCGTCCATATGTATGCCGTCAACATCGTAGTTTTTTACTACATCCAGCACCACCTGTACTATATACTCGCGTACCTCGGGCAGCCCGGGGTTAAATAGCTTTATCCCGTCGTAAACAAAAAACCATTCGGGCTTGGTGCGGGTGATATGGTCTGGCGAAAGGGCGTAAAACTTATTATCGAAAGTTGCACGGTAGGGGTTAAACCAGGCGTGGAGTTCTATATTACGCTTATGTGCTTCATCCACGGCAAATTCAAGCGGGTCGTACTCGGGCGCTTCGCCTTGTTTGCCGGTTAAATACTTCGACCACGGCTCGCGGCTGTTGGCATAAAAAGCATCCGCAGCCGGCCTTACCTGAAACATCACCGCGTTTATCCCGGTTTGCTGATGTGCGTTTAATTGCGTTACCAGGTCTCTTTTTTGTACTTCGGCCGTAGCGCGGGCATTTTGTGGCCAATCTAAATTCACCACCGTTGCTATCCAAACGCCTCTAAATTCGTGCTTAGGCTCGGGGCGGATGGTATCTTCGGGAACAGGGGTTTGAGCTATGGAAACGGTGGCAATAAACGTAGCAAGAACTATGGTAAACAAGTATTTATAGCGTAGCATTAAGCGAATGTTTTTATTAAAAGTTGCAAAGATATAAACTCAATACCAAGCAGTTTTATTATTAAGCATAATAATTGCTGCCATTTTGTGTTCTAATGTTGTTGTGTATATTTTTAACGTTACCCTAAAAATTTATGTGGTTAAACAGATTTTTATACCTTAGCATAAAATAAACCACTATATTTATTTAAGAACTTTAGTTAAAACCCCGGGCTTATACAATAGTTTAAGCTATAATTAAACTTTAATAAAATTTACGATGGAAAACCAACCAGGACAATCGCCAAAGAAAAATTCTAATGTAATTTACTTCTTAATAGCGGTAGTAGTGGCATTGTTAGGCACCGATGTGTACCTGTACATGCAAAAAAATAAGTCGGATACGAAGATAGTTTACCAAAACGACGAGAAAACCCGCCTGCAAACAGAGCTTGATAGCCTTGAGGCGCAAATAGAGCAGGTAAACGCCGGCCGTGCCAAGATGACTGCCGAAATGATAGCGAAGAACGATTCGCTCCGCGCTAAAATTAAAGTACTGAGAAAAGAATTAGCAAAGGGCAAACTCACCTTTGCCGAACTTTCTAAAGCGCAGGAGGATATTAAACAACTACGGTATTTTGTAACCAAATACACCGCTGATATTGAAGAACTTAAAAAGGAAAACACCAACCTTACCGTTGAGCGCGATACCTTAAAAACCAACTTGGCCAGCGTTAGTGGCAAAGCTGCCGACCTGGAAAAGAAAAACCAGGAACTGGATACCAAGGTTAAGGAAGCATCGGCCATTAAAGTTGGGGTGGCCGAGGTGGTAGCTTATAAAATAAAAAACAGCGGTAAAGAAGTTGAGGAGAAAAAGGCAAAGAACACCCAAAAAATAAAGATAAACTTTACCGTAGCCAGCAATACCGTTGCCGAAAAAGGGCTGCATGATATTTATGTACGTGTGATAGACCCTACCGGTAACCTAATAACCCCGGCAGATAGCGGCGCATTTAACGCCGATAGCCAGGACCTGCAATACACCTACAAAACCGCTATTGATTTTAAGGACGATGGCAGCGGCTATACTATAGATTGGGCGTACTCGCCATTCCAAAAAGGTACATACACCGTAATATTATATGCCGACGGTTATACCATGGGTAAAACATCGTTTACATTGAAATAGGAAAAATAAAACCTTACAATACTTAAATGCCTGCACTAACACTGCGGGCATTTATTGTTAAGTGATTAATGAATATTGAGCGGCTACGCTACCGGCACCCACACTTTTACTGTTGTGCCTTTGTTTTTGGCAGAAGTATAGTAAACGGTGCCTTTTAAATATTCAATACGCGTGGCAATGTTTTTTAACCCGATGCCTTCAAAATCGCCCTTTAGTGCTGTATTAAACCCAATGCCATTGTCGGCAATTATTGCCGTGATGCCGGTATCGTTGCGGGTTAGTTTAATTTCAAGCCTATCAGCTTTAGCGTGTTTTATTACGTTATTCACGGTCTCCTGTATTACGCGGTAAAGCACCACTTCTACATTGCTTTCCAGCTTATCGGTAAAGCCTTTGGCATCCAGGGTTACGCGCAGGCTTTCTGCGTCTATTTTTTCGATAAAACTTTTCACATCAGAGGCAATACCCGAGCGTAGCAGCATATTGGGCATCATTTGATGCGATATGGAGCGCACTTCTTTACAGCTCTCGTCAACCAACGCAAGGGTTTTTTCTACCAGGAAACGGTCTTCATCGCGGGCAAGCGGCACGCGCTCGAAGATGCCGTTGAGGTTCATTTTTACTGCCGAGAACAGTTGCCCCACGCCATCGTGCAGATCACCTGCAATGCGCTGCCGCTCTTTTTCCTCAGCATCAATAACCGCCTTGCTCAACACATCCTGTTGTTTAAGCATTTGTGTTTGCAAAAGAGCTTTTTGTTTTAACTGGTTGCGGTTGTAAAACAAGCCTCCAAATATACCCGACAGTAAAAATAAACCGGCAATTATGCCAATAGTAGTGTTTCGGCTGTTGATAGATAATTTCTGTATCGTGTTTTCTTTGTTAAGCAGCACTATCTGCTGGCTTCTTGTCCTGG
>CBFGNE010000614.1:0-3238 GCA_965649995.1 uncultured Mucilaginibacter sp. | reverse complement strand
GCACCTTCCATGCCGGGGCAGACCATATGGCCTTCCAAATAGCCGGAACGCAGAATGTAAAATTGGCAACGCAAATTGTGGCAGATTCTTACGGCGCTTTCCATGTTGCCCATTTACTGTCCGGTACCATCATGTTTGGTTGGATGGTGCTTGCTGTTGGCGCATACCTTTCGGGCGTGCTGAATATCTACCGCTCCATAGCTTTAGGGCTCATGTCCATACTGATGATGGGCATATTAAAAGGCACATCCTATACTTCGGTTGCAGCAGCAGTCGGGTTATGCATTGCCTTAGTGCCCCTCGGTATAAAAATGCTTAACCAGGGCAGCAGCCTCAGCCCAAAAAGCAAATTGATATGGGCGGGCATTATTACCGGGTTGCTTATTTTGCTTTACCTTTTTGGGGAAGCGGGATAAATCTACCTGCCGTATCCCTCGCTCCTTTCCAAAAGCAGGACCGTTCAAAGTTGATTCTTACTTTATTTCCTGTTTGCTGTAATAATACTTTCCCTGGTGATACTCATTGTAAAAATGAGAACATGGATACTTTATTAACCCCGGCGCGGCGGGTATGCCCGCCAAAATATAACCGGGTAGCTTGTGCATTCCTGCTGCTTGCTGCGATTGTTTTACTAATTTTAAAGGACTGGCAAAACGGTTTTTGTATGCTGGGTATCAGTTTAATTGTCGCCCCTTTTTACAACCGCTATACCCCGGCCAAACGCCCGCTGTGGCAGCGCAACTGGCTTATTGTACACCTTACTATTTTATTTGCGGCGATGCTATACCTTATTATATCTAAACTTTAATTGGAAGAGCAAGAGTTTTTAGCGCAGGTAAAGCAATGCCACGGGCTTATCTTAAAACTGATAGCCCTGTACGCCTATTCGCTTAGTGACCGAAACGACCTGTACCAGGAGATTCTGCTAAATGCCTGGAAAGGAAGGGCGGGCTTTCGTAAAGAAGCAAAATTTAGTACCTGGCTGTACCAGGTGGCCATCAATACCATATTTACCGCCAACCGTAAAACAAAAACCATCAGCTACTCGGATGCTATGGAGGATTTTATTATCCCCGTAGTGCCGCAAACCGAACAAAAAGAGGATGTGCAGCGCCTGTACGCCGCCATAAGGCAGCTTACAGCCGTAGACCGTGTGGTAATTACCATGCACCTGGAGGGATATGATAACCCCGAAATTGCCGATGTGCTGGGCATTAAAGCCAACTATATTGGCGTGAAGCTGCACCGGGTAAAAAACCAATTACAAACCATTTTAAAACAAAACTAAGCCATGGATATGGAACAAGTGTGGAAAGGGCATCAGGCTGAAACCGGTGGCTTGCCAAACCTACAAAACATAGGGCAGCTAAAGCCAGCTAATCAAAATAGCCCCTTAAAAAAAATGAAAAAGCTATTGGCCCAAAATATGGTTGGCGTGGCGCTTTGCGTTTGCCTGTATGTTGCCGTTATTTCCTTTTTTAGTTTTTGGGAAATACGTGTATTGACAGGTATCACCCTTCTATTTACCCTTTGGGCCTTAGCTACAGCCTGGCAGCTTTACCGCTCGGTTAATGATAATGTGCTTGCCAACAATTTACTGGCCGAGCTTAAACGTAACCGGGATGCGCTGGGCGCGTGGATGCGGATACAAATGCGGGTTGCAGTATTCATTTATCCTTTTAGTGCGGCTGGTGGCTATTTATGGGGTGGCGTACTGGGTTCGGGCAAAAGTGTATCGGTTTTTATGGACAAGCCAATAGCCGTGTGGATATTAATAGCCTGTATAATTATACTAACGCCGCTGGGCTACCTTGTGGGCAAATGGATGCTTAAAAAAACGTTTGGTAAGGTAATTACACAGCTGGACGAAAACATAGCAAGCCTATCGGAAGATGCCGGGTAAGCGGGTCTCCGTTCCGCTACAATTAAATGATCATCTACTTATCAACCACCGGCTCATAATCTACCGGCAACAATTCGGCTATGCGGTATCGGCCCCAAAAGCCTTCAAAAATCACATCAGCAGGGTTAATAAAGATGCCATTGCTGTCAAAAAAAGCATAAGGCCCGTTTATGTTAAGGATTGTCCCCCGGGCGCTTTTAGTATATTTCACATACAATATATCCGATATACCAATCGCATATACGCCGGGTAATTCGGTAGGGTGCAAAAATTCTGACGGTTTTATAGGCTTTTTCGATAACGTTTCTATAAACTTATTACCGTTTCCATTTAGGCCCCCCGGGAAATATTTGGGGTTTGGTTTCCTGGTTAACCGGTAAACAACAAAACCTGCCTGCTCTGCACTATCGGCCAATAACATTCTTAAAAAATGCATGCTCGACCCTTCGTACATCTCTTTACGCCTTTTTTGCCAGCGCCGTTTTTGCGAAAGCGAGCCGGGCAAATCCTGAAACAAAGATGAACCTTCGAAATAAAGCATGCCGGTACGGTAACTTTTATCGAAGTTTTTTAACAGGTATTTAATTTTATAACCTAAGTACTTATTTTCTACCTCCAGGAAATCGTTAGCCGAGCCTGTGAGTTTAAGCGAGTCTTTGTCGTAATCAAGCGTAAGCGGGTCGGAGTTGGTGATCTTTGTATCTTCGGCAGCCGTAGATGTACCAATAAATTCGGTTTTAAACCTTCGATAGTTGGCCTCCCAATCGTTACTGGCATCTACGGTTACTTCCTTTAATTCCTTTGTTTTGGGCGTAAGTTTAATTTCACCCAAGCTGATCTGCTCGTTGCCGGCCATTACCTTTTGGCGGTAAGTATCAAATCCCACAACAGATACTACAAACTCGTACTGCCCCGGCTTTACATAGTAAAGGCTGAAAGTACCATCGTCGGCCGTTTTGCTGCCCACCGTGGCGTTACTTAAGAATACGCTGGCGCTTGGCACCGGTTTACTATCAACAGCGTTTATAACCTTCCCGGTGATGCTTACCTGCGCAAAACAAGCAAACGGCAACAACAGGAAAAATAGTAAGTAGTATTTCATTAGGTGTAGTTTATAACAAATAGTGATAGCGGGATAATATCGTTACTTTATAGCATTTTATTTAACTTGCACACTTAGGAGTAGTCGTTTAGCTATGTACAAACCCATCTTAGTTGCCTTATTAATCTTCGTAAGCGGCCTGGAAACGCTGGCACAAACAAGTGCCGAAAAAAACGCGATTTATTTGTCTGTGCTATCTAAACTGGATAATGAACAGGTCAAACTTCAGTACT
>CBFGNE010000613.1:0-3241 GCA_965649995.1 uncultured Mucilaginibacter sp. | reverse complement strand
GTAAACGTAGGCGACGAGATAAGCAACGGCAGCGTGCTTTGCATTATCGAGGCGATGAAACTGTTTAATGAAATTGAATCGGAAGTATCGGGGCGTATTGTAAAGATATTGGTTGATAATGCATCACCTGTAGAATACGACCAGCCTTTGTTTTTGGTTGAACCTAAGTAGTTTTTGTTGATTTCACCGATTGAGGAGCGATTATACAGATTTTAATAGGTGTAATCTTTTTAAGGTGGTGTAATCCTAAAATCAAAATCATGTTTAAAAAAATATTAATAGCCAACCGTGGCGAGATTGCCCTGCGAATTATTCGTACCTGTAAGGAAATGGGCATCAAAACCATTGCGGTTTATTCAACTGCTGATAGAGACAGCCTGCACGTGCGCTTTGCCGATGAGGCCGTATGTATTGGCCCGCCCGCAAGCCGCGACTCGTACCTCAATATCCCTAATATTATAGCCGCTGCCGAGTTAACTAATGCTGATGCAATACATCCGGGCTATGGTTTCCTTTCGGAAAATGCCAAGTTCTCTGCCATTTGCGCCGAATACGGCATTAAATTTATAGGTGCCACTGCAGACCAGATAAACCGGATGGGTGATAAGGCTTCGGCTAAAGAAACCATGAAAAAGGCCGGTGTGCCTATCGTTCCTGGTTCCGAAGGCTTACTTTCTGATATAAAAACAGGCATCGCTATAGCCAACAAAATTGGTTACCCGGTAATACTAAAAGCAACCGCCGGTGGCGGTGGCCGCGGTATGCGTATTGTTTGGAAAGACGAAGAGTTTGAAAACGCATGGGATAGCGCGCGTGCCGAATCTGGTGCTGCGTTTGGCAACGATGGTTTGTACCTCGAAAAATATGTACAGGATCCCCGCCACATCGAAATACAGGTAGTGGGCGACCAATACGGCAAAGTTTGCCATTTATCTGAACGTGATTGTTCGATACAGCGCCGCCACCAAAAATTGGTGGAGGAAGCACCATCGCCCTTTATGACCGAGAAACTGCGTAAAAAAATGGGCGAGGCCGCTATAAAAGGCGCCAAAGCCGTTAAGTACGAAGGCGCTGGTACTGTAGAGTTTTTGGTTGATAAAGACCGCAACTTCTACTTTATGGAGATGAACACCCGTATACAGGTAGAGCACCCCGTTACCGAAGAGGTGATCAACTTCGACCTGATAAAAGAACAAATAAAAGTTGCAGCGGGTATCCCGATATCGGGTAAAAACTACGAGCCAACCATGTGCGCTATTGAGTGCCGCATCAATGCCGAAGACCCTGCCAACAACTTCCGCCCGTCGCCGGGTAAAATAACTAACTTCCACTCGCCGGGTGGCCACGGTGTGCGCGTAGATACGCACGTTTACAGCGGCTATACCATTCCGCCAAACTACGATTCGATGATCGCCAAGGTGATATGTATGGCGCAAACGCGCGATGAAGCACTGGCAACTATGGAGCGTGCGTTGAGCGAGTTTGTTATTGAGGGCATAAAAACCACCATACCATTCCATTTAAAGTTGCTTAAGGACCCCAATTTTAGGGCAGGTAACTTTACTACTAAGTTTATGGAGACCTTTGAATATTAATAATTAAAAACTTTCCGGCTAACAGATAACGTAAATAGCATTCCGGCGTTAATGGAATGATATTTAAAAAAGATAATGAGCGATAACAAACTAATAAAGGCAATAAAAGAAAAAGGCCAGAACATGGAAGCCGAGATGTCGTTTTTCGACCATTTGGAGGCTTTGCGCTGGCACCTTATCCGTTCGGTAATCGCCATTGTTATTTTTACCTGCGCCGCGTTTTATTTCTACGGTTTTATATTCGATACCGTTATTATGGGCCCCAGCCGTCCCGATTTTTGGACCTACCGCATTCTATGCAAGTTGGGCGACCTTTTGCATTCCGACGGTTTTTGCATCACCAAGATCAACATTAGCCTGATAAATACCGAAATGGCGGGACAGTTTACCTTGCAAATAAACTCCTGTTTATTAATAGGTATTACACTGGGCTTCCCTTACCTGCTTTACGAAATCTGGCTTTTTGTGAAGCCCGCCCTGCACGAAAAGGAACGGAAAGCTGCTACCGGTTTCGTTTTTTACGCCTCGTTCCTGTTTGTCCTGGGTATCTTATTTGGTTACTATGTAATTACGCCGGAGTCGGTTAACTTCCTGTCCAGTTACACGATAAGCCCAAGTATTCAGAACTTGTTCGATATGGACTCGTACTTGTCGTCGGTAGCTACGCTAACCCTGGCTACAGGCATCGTATTCCAGTTGCCTATCCTGGTGTATATCCTGTCCAGCCTTGGTATCCTTACGCCTAAATTTATGAAGGCAGGCAGGCGTTATGCTGTTGTGGTAATATTAATTATTTCGGCAATTATAACCCCAACGCCCGATATGATGACCATGACCATCGTAAGTATCCCGCTCTTCATTTTATACGAGGTAGGTATTGTGGTAGCCGGCGTAGTTGAAAAGCGCAAGCTAAAACGCGAGGCCGAGTTGGATTTGTAATCTGCGCTCGTATAAAAAAATATTCTACAGATAGCCTCGCCCTTTGAACAGGCGGGGCTATTTTATAACAACATCAGGTGGCATAATATCGAACACCGAATGCTAAATATCGAATGATGAAGTAATTCCTTCGATATTCATCATTCGAAATTCGGTGTTCGATATTTAATTTTCCTCTTTCCTGTAACAGCTGTCTATCAAAAAATTTACGTAAGCCCTTGTATAAAAGTTATACATTTGAACAATGAAAACAGGGTTGAAAATTGCCATTGGTGCAGACCACGCCGGCTTTGAATACAAACAAGCCATTTTAGGGATGTTTGATAATATTGATTTTACAGATTTTGGTACCGATTCTGCCGAATCTGCAGATTACCCCGATTTTGCCCATGCCGTAGCATCAGCCGTAGAAGGCGGCGGTTTTGATTTTGGTATCCTGCTTTGCGGCAGTGCCAATGGCGTGGCCATCACAGCCAACAAACACCAGAACATTCGCGCAGCCATTTGCTGGAAAGAAGAAGTAGCCATCCCTGCGCGTACGCATAATGATGCCAACGTATTGTGTATCCCGGCCCGCCACGTAAGCCTTGATGAGGCAAAAACAATAATAGAGAGATTTTTAAGCGAAGAATTTGAAGGCGGCCGCCATGCAAGGCGCGTTGGCAAAATTGCTTGCTAAACACACTACAATAGATAAATTTTAAATA
>CBFGNE010000612.1:0-3247 GCA_965649995.1 uncultured Mucilaginibacter sp. | reverse complement strand
ACTTGCTTTGCAGCTTTTCTTACGCTTGTACCAAATTACCGGGCAAACTTTTTATAAGGACTGGGCAAATTCGGTAAAGAATTGGCTCATTAATAACATGCGCGATGCCTCCACCGGTTTGTATATCTGGAAAATTGATGGTGCCGGCGCCGGTACCAAACACACCGAGAAATTCACTTATGATAACGCCATTATGGTAGAAGCTTTTTTACTGTATGCGCAAATAATTGGCGACAATACCTTTGTTACAAAAGCGCAAAGCCTCGGCAGCAGCATGAATACAACGTTGTGGAACAATACCTACCACGTATACATATTTAACACTACAGATGGCCGCATTAACCCTGCCTGGTGCGTATGGGGCTCGCAAGCCATGATAAAGCTTTACCAGCGCGACGGCAACACCGCCTGGCTAGACTACGCACAGCAAAACATCGATTACATGAACAGCAAGCTGCGCAACACTACCAACCACGGCTACTACCATTTCTGCAATTTTGATGGCAGTGGTTTAGAAACCCGGCAGGAGGGGGTAGACCAGGCCTGGATGCAACGGACGCAGGGCATGTTATCCGACTATAGGTAAAGCAAAATAGCACATTAACAATAAATACACCCACCTTGAAAAGAGTTATGACACGTAAATTTAATCCGCTTGTCCTATTAATATCGGGAGCGCTGTTCGCCAATTGTTTGGAGGCCCCCGCACAAGATAAATTATCGGCGGTATATCAATCGCGGGCAGAAACCTTGTACGCCAGGATTTGGAAAGATTACCGTGTTCCGGCTTACAAAGGATTATTCTCGGAAAACTTTCCGTCGAACAAAAAAGATACGCTGAACTATTTCCAGGGGGCGGCCGTCACAGAAAAACCGGTGAGTTTTTTGTGGCCCTTCTCAGGTGTTTTTACGGCTACTAATGTGTTAATGCGCGTGCCATCGCTAAAAAGCAAGTATAAGCCTTACCAGGATAGCCTGATAACAGGAGTGGAGCAATACCGGGATAATATTAGGCAGCCGGCCGGATACCAGGCTTACCCGGTAAAGCTGGAGAAAGCCGACAGGTATTACGATGATAACGGGCTGGTAGGGATCGATTATATGGAATCTTACTTCAATACCAAAAATCCCTTGTACCTGCAGCGTGCCAAAGGAGTATTCAAATTTATCCTAAGTGGCTGGAACAATGATATGGGTGGCGGCGTAACCTGGCTGGAGGGGCATAACGATCAAAAGCCGGCCTGTACCAACGGCATGGCGACCTTAACCGCCCTTAAAATTTACCAGGGATGCAAAGAGCCGTATTACCTGGAGCAGGGCAAAAAGTTTTATACCTGGATGTACAACACCCTGCGCGATTCGACGGGCGTAATAGGCAACGACATAAAAATGGATGGCAAGCTCAACCGTACTTTCTGGAGCTATAATACCGGGTCCTTACTGGAAGCTGCGGTAATTCTTTACAAGGAAACGGGGGACAAAAAGTACCTCGAACAGGCGAAGCAGCTGGCAAGCGACAGTTTTAGGCATTTCAGCAATGTTCCGCATGATAAGAACCTCAGTTTACATATCGATCTGCCATGGTTCATGACGGTTCTGTTCAGGGGGTACGAGGCACTATACCATGTTGACGGCAACTATAAATACATTGCCGCTGTAGAGCACGACCTGAACTACGCCTGGCAAAACTCGCGCGATAAGCATGGTTACACCACCCATAGTTGGCTACCCAAACCAGCGGAACTGCAAAAGCCAAAATGGTTGCTGGATGAGGCTTGCATTGCGGAGCTATATGCCCGATTAGCTATTTTACAAAAAGACAAAAAATAGTGTTTAGTTGATAATTGGTTACGAGCCGCCGGTTGTGAGAGCCGGCGGCTTTTTGTTGTTTTGGGTCAACATGAAAAATGTTTTCCAATGGAGTTTCAAAAAATAGCTTAAGGCTAATGGCGGGTAACGAACATGGGTTTAGGTTTGGCCCTTCATCATGATGTAATTTGTAATTTTTATGCGTTGTTCCTAAATTATGGCTTTGATGATCCAATATCTCGCACTCTTCCGCATTTTTATCTTTTACTGTTAATATTGTTTCGCCGCCATTGTTAAAATAAAAGCCGCTCTTTTTTGCCATACCTAATTTATTCCCATTGACATCAATGAAGTTATCATTCTTGTCAATAAAGTAAATGGTTTGCCCTCCATTATTACTTTGACTCCTCAATTTGTCGTTTTGAACATTTCATACCCTATTTATTAACGTTTGTACCCTTTCGCTCATCTTGCCGTTTTGATATCTTTGGCTGCCCGATCAATAAACCTGATAGCATTTAAAATAGGAACATGTGTTTTTTGTTTCCGGGTACGGAACGAAAGCACTGTTGTTAAAACGAAGATCATTTAATCGGCAGTACAACCTCCGAATGATAATGCCGTCTATTATTAATATTGGACCTTATACTTTTCTTACGATAAAAGATTGATTTGGTTCGTACGGAATTTTAAGCAGTTGTGTTTTATTTCAGAAAATATTCCTTAAAAATCGAAAGCGCAATATTAAATGATAAAATCCCTTAATAAATGGATAATTACATCTTACCCATAAATAATAAAAGCTACGTTCTTTGAGCAATCAATTATTATACCGGTTGCTGCATATATGAAACAAAAAGCGCAAAACACCTTGTTCCCGGCGATTTTGATAGCATCGATTTTTTTATGAGGATTTGCCCACAATCCCGACCCCATACTTATACCGATTATTGATAATCCTGAATAAAAAACAATTGTGAAACTATTTATAACACCTTCTACGATTAAGCGGCATCTACGGATGCGAAGATTCCTAACGGTATTGATATTAGGCCTTTTAATCCCCGCGGCTGCGTTAAAAGCGCAGCAAGCCAATCATTTTTTCCCGGAGAAAGATTTAGTAACAACCGGTATCTATTACTACCCCGAACATTGGAATGAGGCCCAGTGGGACAGGGATATTAAAAAGATATCAGAAATGGGTTTTGAGTTTGTGCACCTGGCCGAATTTGCCTGGTTTAAGATGGAGCCCGAAGAAGGGCGGTTTGATTTTACCTGGCTCGATAGGGTGTTGAACCTTTGCGCAAAGCATCATGTAAAAGTATTGCTATGCACACCTTCGGCAACTACCCCAACATGGATGCGGATAAACTACCCGGAGACATTTGTTATGGATGGTCATTATATCCGTGCGGAGAATGGTACGCGGGGATTAGAA
>CBFGNE010000611.1:0-3256 GCA_965649995.1 uncultured Mucilaginibacter sp. | reverse complement strand
ACTCGATGGATGAGGAACAAAAACGCGCAAAAATTTCGGCCATTTACAACATCTTCGCTTTCCCGGTGATGATTGTTTTAATATTTGTTTTACCAAGGATGACAGCATCGCTGCACCCAGGCAGCGGTGGCAACCCCGCATTTGGCAAGTACGATCTGGATAACGGCATGAAGCTTGCCTTTTACCCCGCCATGCTGGGCTGGAGCTTTGTTGCCCTTTGGATTGCCACCCTCCGCTACCGCATACGTTTAATTGAAAATAGAAAGAATGCCATTAATTAATATGAAGAAACTTACATTTTTAATGCTTTTGCTTTGCAGCTTTTCGGTTGCTTTTGCTCAACAAGCCCAGCAGGTAGAGATGGCCGACACCCTCCGCAGCTCCGGTAAAATATACGTAGTGATATTAACTATCTGTATCATTTTTGTTGGGTTGGCCATTTATTTGTTCAGTATGGATCGCCGCCTCAAAAAAATAGAGAAGGAAAATTAAACTAATACCCCCTTTAAACTGTTTAAACTTTGATTTCAGATTTCTTTACATTTTAAACAGATACTGTTTCTTAAAAATTTGCATTATTCGCAAAAAAAGAACCAACTTTGCGCAGTTTTTTGAGAGATTAATTTTTTATCCAATCCTAAATTATGAATATTAATAATCCGACTGCAAATCAGGATACCCACTTTTTTGGTGATGTATGTAAAAATTTTGATTTTGCGGCGCAATTTACCCAGCACGATGCCGGTTTATTAGACCAGATAAAATCGTGTAACAGCGTTTACCGATTCCGTTTCCCTATCCGCAGGGGCAATGGTTTCGAAGTTATTGATGCCTGGCGCGTGGAGCACTCGCACCACCAAAGCCCAACCAAAGGCGGTATCCGCTACAGCGAAATGGTGAACGAGGATGAAGTAATGGCGCTTGCAGCCCTCATGACCTACAAATGCGCCATCGTAAATGTACCCTTCGGCGGTGCTAAAGGCGGCATAAAAATAAACCCTAAAAGTTATACAGTAAGCGAATTGGAAAATATTACCCGCCGCTATACTGTTGAGCTTATCAAAAAGAACTTTATTGGCCCAAGCATTGATGTGCCTGCACCTGATTACGGCAGTGGCGAACGCGAAATGAGCTGGATTGCCGATACCTACGCCACCATGAACCCCGGCCAACTGGATGCCATGGGCGCTGTAACAGGTAAGCCCATTGCCTTGCATGGTATTGCAGGCAGGAGGGAAGCTACCGGCCGCGGTGTTGCCATTGCCATCCGCGAATGCGTTGGTGTTGCCGAGGATATGCAAAAACTTGGTTTAACAACCGGTTTAAGCGGTAAAAAGATAATTGTACAGGGACTTGGTAACGTGGGTTACTATTCGGCAAAATTCCTTTCGGAATTTGGGGCATTGATAGTTGGCCTTTGCGAGTTTGAAGGCGCTATTTATAACGAGGATGGCTTGGATGTGGAGGCTGTATTCCAGCACCGTAAAGCAACCGGTTCGATATTAGGATATGCAGGTGCCAAAAAGGAGTTTAAAAACACCATGGACGGCATGGAGCAGCCTTGTGATATATTAGTACCCGCTGCTTTGGAGAACCAAATAACTGCGCAAAATGTAGGCAGCATTAAAGCAAAAATTATTGCCGAAGGTGCAAACGGCCCAACTTCGCCGGAAGCAGAGGCAGCGTTTTACAAAAATGGTGGTATGATCATCCCGGATATGTATGCCAATGCCGGCGGTGTTACAGTGTCGTATTTTGAGTGGTTGAAAAACCTTAGCCACGTAGCGTTCGGCCGTATTAACCGCAGGTTCGAGGAAAACTCGAACTTAAACCTGGTGAACATGGTAGAAGGTATCACTGGCACGGCTTTAACGCCAATGCAGCGTTCAACCATTATCAAAGGTGCGTCGGAATTAGAATTGGTAAACTCTGGTTTGGAAGATACCATGATCCGGTCTTATCACGAGATCCGCGAGATATACAAGAACAACCCTAAGGTAGAAACCCTGCGCAATGCAGCAATGGTAGGCGCTATCAACAAAATAGCGGTATCGTACCAAAACCTTGGTGTTTGGCCGTGATGCTTTTGTTTTAAAGTTTCAAAGGCTGAGAGGTTGGAATGTTGGGAGCATTCCAGCCTTTTTTGTTTTTACTCAACTGTAAGCTTATAAGGCATAACTGTTACTTGTTCGTCTCAAAGAATGCTCTTTTTCTTGCGGGCTTATTAAAAAATATTGATAAATTGATCAACCCAAAATACCCAGCAGTTGAGCCAACAACTAAGTAAACCAGAAGCGTTCCGAAAACAATTTACATGGACGTTAAACAGCAAATTCGGTTGCTGGTCGTGCTTGATAAAAGTTCCCGCGATTTTGGTTTTGGGTTATTATATCTTCTTTTACCCTTTGATAGAATACGACCGGACTTTGGTTGCATGGTATATCCCTGTTGGAGCAGGGGCTACTGTTGGCTTGTTGTTAGCTGGGTTCTTCGCAAAACGGATGAAGGATTTTTTGCCGATAGCACTTTTTGCCGCATTTTTTTTCAGCGCCGTTTTGTTTTTTCTTAACGGTGTTTTTTCTTACGGGAAGACGGTAGAATTTAAACTAACCATAATCGCCAAGTACCCGCATTACGGTAAATATGGCCCCAATGCCGCGGTTAAATTCCATGATAAGGACTACTCGGTTAAAGCCATAGGCGATGAGGAATTGGCGCAGGCATCTTATGCCGTGATAACGGTTGATAAGGGGCTGTTTGGTTATTACATTATTCGGGCAGAAAGATTGGTGAAAGAATAACCTTGTTCTCTTACCTATCCTTATTTAACCTTAACGAATGTTAACAGATTCCATCGGTTGCTATTAGGTCAATTACTTTTACCTTAAGCAACCAAAATCATGAAAAAGAAACTCTGCATCGTTTTATTTTTAACAACCATTTTACTTGCCGGTATTATTGTACTGCAACTTTACTGGAGCTTCACCGCCTATAAACTCAATAAAGAAAAATTCGACGGCGATATCAACATTGCCATGCAGCGCGCACTCGATAGCTGCAAAAAAGATTATTTTGATTCCATAAGGGTGGTAATGGTGAAGCGCCTTTCGGCACCCGGGATTAAAATAAAATTTGACACCGTACCCAGTGCAGATACAGCCCACCTGGTGATGTTGATATCCGTGGCCAACAAGTACACCAATTTTGGCGATCAGCCCTACAATACTGCTATACCGAATTATAATTTTTATAAAAA
>CBFGNE010000610.1:0-3256 GCA_965649995.1 uncultured Mucilaginibacter sp. | reverse complement strand
AAATAAAATGGACGCAAGCCATATTGCAACGCCTGGTGTGTGATATAATTAATATAATACGCCCTGCCGGCCTGGTGCAAGGTTAATGCATCCCCCGAAAGCGTTTGGAGCCTGCGGATAGCGCCATATTCTCCCAATATAACCGGAATACCCTTATCAACGAACTTCGTCTTCATCTTTGGAAACTCTGCGGGGGCATCTGACTCGTCGCCGGAGGTGGCATTTCGTGAAACATCGGTTGTAGAGTGGTACCCATTGCCCCAATAATAGGCCATAGCGCCCCAACTTGCATCGGCGGCTAAGCCGGCAAAATTAAAGGGAGTGTAATAGTGTACTTCAACCATCAGGCGGTTGGCCGCCGGATCGGTGGGAAGGGTATTCATAAAGTTGTTAGTGTAATCAATATTTGTAGAGGGTCCCTGAACAAGCAGCACCCTGTAACTATTGCGCCCGCCGGTTGACCGAACCGCATTAACGAACGTTTGATGATAAGATAGTAAAACGCCCATGCCTGTAGCGTCTGATACAGCTGGCTCGTTTGCGCTGGCAAAAATTACATGTTCGTCAAATCCACGCATTTGGGTAGCTATTTGCTCCCAAAAAGCTTTTTGTTTGGCGTTAACGGCCGCCTGCGCACTGGTTGTGCAATTGTTCTCCAACCATCCGCCGTCCCAATGTACGTTTAATATCACGTACAAACCATCGTTAACGCAGTATTGAACAACCTGTTTCACCCTATCGAGCCAGGCTTGCTGGATTTGAGCGGTGGCGCTGTTGGAATAGTAATCCCAACTGCACGGGATACGAACCGCAGTGAAACCGCTCTTTTTTACCTGGTCTATAAGTGCCTGGTTCACTGTAGGGTTGCCCCAATTTGTTTCGCCGCCTATTGCCTCGAGCGTGTTGCCGATATTCCACCCTAACTGGAATTTTGAAGCAAGCTGGGTTGCTGTACTGCTCACCCCCGTTTGATCGGGCGCAAGCGGCGATGTGTTGTAACTCGGATAGCTGGTCGCAGTCAGCGTTTTAGTGCTCGCTTTAGCAAACGGTTTAACATCAGGAGAAGCGGTTTGTTGTTTCGAGCACCTTGTCAATAGTGGGATTGCAAGAATGCATAAAAAATAGCTTAAAGTGTTTTTCATAAAAGATGGTTAGACTGGCGGCATATAAATTTGCCGCTATTAATAAATTGGTTAATTGCATTTGAGCGTGTTGGGCAACCAACAAGGCAGTTCCCGTTCTGTATAAGGCAGAGCCCGGCATTAGTTTCATTTTTCGATAAGATAAAACAGGCCTGAACCGGTTTATTTTTTTAATTGGTTAAATCTTGTTTTTCTGGAGCAGAGGGCAATTAATAAAAACAAATGCCATTAAAGTCAACAAAACACAGCCGTTGGAATAACGGGTTTGTTTTAATTAGCAATATTTGGATTAGTAACAGGTTTATTAATTGAGTAGTAAAATTACAGAAGAAATAACTGAATGATAGGGGACAAAAATTAGAAAATAGGGTGCTTAATGTTAACTAAAAAAAAGCATAGAGGCCTCGTAAGGATTTTGATTAAATAGCAGCATTAAGCTGAAAGAAATTGATGAATGGTACAGAAAGCGGGTTGTGATTGTTTCGATAAACATATTGAGTTAGTTGTTTTTTTGGCAACCAGGTATAGCAATTGAGGCTTTTATCGCTTTAATTACGAATTTATCTTACTTTTATACTATCTTAGTGTACCGGCTTGCTCTGGCGCCAGGCCCCTGATTTGGAAGATCTCAAGTAAATTTCAATGCGCGTAAAACTTTATATTGTCGTTTCAGCATTGCTTTTTGCTTACACCAACAATTTTGCGCAAAATAACCAATACCAATTTTCGCGGCTCAATATAAGCAACGGGCTATCGCACAGTCAGGTTAATTGCATATTTAAAGATACAAAAGGCTTCATGTGGTTCGGTACGGCGTCGGGCCTTAACCGCTATGATGGTTATAGTTTTAAAGTTTTTAAGCACAACGTAAATAACAAGAACTCCATTAATGACGATTTTGTAACTAATATTTGCGAAGGCCCCGACAAAAAATTATGGGTAACAACCCGGGCCGGGTATTCCTTTTACGACCCCGAAACGGAGCAGTTTAATAATGATGTATCGCCGGTGCTCTATTCTTTCAAACTTCCCGAGTATCCGACTGTTTCCAAAATACTTCACATCGGAAAAGGCGACTTCTGGTTTTTGTGCCCTGATTCGGGCCTTTACAGGTATAATAAATTGAAAGGAACCACGACACGTTATCATCATCACCATAATTCCAGCCCATCATTATATTCAAATTCCATTACAGACATTAAACAGGATGCACGCGGCAATTTATGGCTTGTTTATAACGACGGCGTAGTAGAGCTATTTGATGTACAACGCAATGCAATTACGTATCACACAGATGTTTTTAGCAAAGCCGCTAATAGTAAAGGCCGGTACTACTCGATAACTGTTGACAAGGATGGCGACCTTTGGGTGTTTAATCCGAATATGGACTCCGGCGCCTATTATTACAGCCCGCTGACGGGACGTTTCCGGCGCTTTGCAAAAGAATCGGCAGAGGCACCGCTTATGTCGAACATCATCACTAATATTATTCAGGCCGACGATGGCCTTATCTGGATATCCACAGATCATGGCGGGATAAACGTATTGGACAAGAAAAGCCTCAAAATTACTTATTTACTAAACAGGGAAGACGATGCGAAATCATTGGGGCAGAACACTGTATTGCTTTACAAAGACAACACCGGCATTATGTGGGCCGGTACGCTTAGGGAGGGGGTAAGTTACTATCATAAAAATATTATCAGGTTCCCGTTATACAGGCACTTTGCTTCAGATCCCAGGAGCATTGGTTTTGAAGATGTTAATAAGTTTGTTGAGGATAAACACGGCAATTTATGGATCGGAACCAATGGGGGCGGGTTAATTTATTTTGACCGCAAAGCAGGCAAGTTTACCCAGTATAAACACGATCCGGGAAACGCGAATAGCCTCAGCAGTGATATCATCGTTAGTTTATGTATCGACCATAACCAACAACTATGGATAGGTACGTATTTTGGCGGGCTGGACCAATTTGACGGACGGAAATTTATCCACTACAAACATAATGATGGGGTGCCCACCAGCATCGCCGATGACCGGATATGGAGTATCCTGGAAGATTCCTCAAACCGGTTATGGATAGGTACTTTTGCGGCAGGCCTGCAAATGTT